>JBJTJS010000374.1:0-5425 GCA_046096085.1 bacterium | reverse complement strand
AAGCACCGTGCCGGAGTCATCCAAGAGCGTGACCGTCAGCGCCTGCACCGCGTCGCCGGTTGTCCCCAGGGTTGCGGTCCCGGCCCTACCCGTGAGGCTGCCCGCGCACTGAGACATCAGCGGTGCCTGAATGGTGAGCGGCTCAGTGTCGCTCGGCAGCGAGCCTCCGGGGGTTGTCGAGCCGCCAGCTACGACATTGGTCGCCACGTCCACCAGGCCACTTGGCGGAATCACCACTGAGGCTGACGGGCAGTGCGAGATCGACACGGGCGTCAGGCACAGTTGCGGGGAGTCCCCGACCGCCTTGATCTGGGCGGTTGCGGTCACTCCACCCGCCGAGCCCACGGGTCGCACGATGAAGTTGGGCTTCTGGCCCGTCGTCCCCACGGAAAGCGCCTGAAGGTTGACCGGACTGTTGGCGGTGATGGGGGTGTCGTCCCAACCTGGAATGGCCACACCGCTCGAGTCCTGGACCGTCAGGCGGAGCGACGTGTAGCCCGAGGTGGGAGAAGTGAGCGTGAACGATTGCCACTGCGCGATCGCATTGGTCGCGGAGCATCCCATCCTCGGGACTGAAGTCGTGCCAGAGAAGGTGACTTGAATCGGCGCCAGCGAGCCGCAGCCAAAGGTGTCGTCGAGGATGTTCACGGTCCTGATGACCGGAGAGTCGTGCCGGGTGAGCCACAGGCAGTTGGGGATGACCGGATCGGGAGTGACGGTGTAGTTGTTGTAGGCGGCATTGGAGAGGGTCCGGCCGTTACACGGTCCTCCCGCCCCACTGTTGGCTGCCGCGTCATAGCAGTAGACCTTGGTTGCTGTCAGCGTCGTGTAGTTCGCATCGCCGATATACACGCGTGAGCCTTGAGTGGTGGCGATGGCGAAGTCGAACGTGTTCCAGGCATCCGAGAACTGCGGCAGACCATAGGCGGTCTTGCCATCAACCGGGGTGCTGCTCGTGGTCCAGCAGTAGATGGGATCCGCTACAGCCGTAGTCGGGCGGCCCCAGCAGACCGCTCGAGTCTGGCCCGAAGCGTTGGGAAGGGCGAAGAGCTGACCTCCCGCCAGCCAGGTCATGTCCCCGCCGACCCGGGTGTTGTCCACTCTGAAGTCATACGGGGACGACCAGCCGCTGCACAGTTGCCCTGTAGTTACGACAAAGCACGTCACTCGTGTCGTGTAGGGGGAGAAGCTGCTCAACTTCACCTGCGAGACGTAGACCTGGTTGCCCCACAGGACGATGCTTTCGCTGTTTTGACTGGAGGGTGTCGCTGAAGGACCCCAGCCGGTGTCGAATTCGCCGCACGAGGTCATCGTCGCCGTGTCCACGCAGGAGATTCGCGTGCCGCCGGCCTTGCCATCGACGGCGTAGAGTCTCGTCTCGCTCGACTCCCCCGAGGTTGAAGCGCCCGCGAAGACTGAGTATTGGCCGGTAGCCCTCAGGGCGACCTTGGGCGTGGAGCAGTTGGCCGGCGATCCAGCCCCCGACGTGTTGCCCGTGTTGGCGAGTACCGCTGCAATGTCAACGCAGAACAGGCCTCCGACTCCCGAGATCCAGACCTTGCTACCCACCACCCGCGCAGTCGATCGATTGAGGGTGGAGGAGGTGTCTGTACCGAGTCCGAAGGTGAAGGGGAATCCGACGCATTTGGCGCCGGTCGAGATGAACCAGCAGTCCAGTTTGCGCGTGGCGCTGTGGTGGTAGACGTTGAAGACGCGCGTGCGTGCGGGGTCGAAGAAGGCCTGATAGCCATCGCCAACCGACGACACGAGGGCAGCCGGGGCGAGTGAGGCGACCGGGCCAGCGACGTCTGCCCTCGCCACCTGCCGTCCGGCGTCCGACCCATCGGTGATGAGCGAGCCCGATGCCTTGACCGCATTGACCCTGTCCCAACTGGTCGCGGTTCCTGACGCCGAGGTAGGTGCCGTCCCAGTCCATGTGCTGCCACTGTCGAAGGAGTACGACAAGGTCCTGCCCTGCGGCGCCACGATGTCGGTGACCGCTGTGCGTGTTACCGTCGTGCGGTCGATCGTCTGAACGATCTCCTGCGCCACGGTGCCGGTGTCATCACGCACCGGCATGCTCGCCTTGAGTTCCACGGGTGAGCCTGAGGCCACGGATGTGGGCGTGATCGTGAGAGTCACCGCTGGCGCACCCGACGCCTGAGCTACCCCTGGCAGGACCAGGCCGGCGGCGACCACGGCGAACGCCGCGAGGGCGCTCATCGCTCGGACCGGGCGCAGGCCGGGCAGCACGGGGGACCTCCCAGGTGAGACAGCTTGGCCAGGTACACCGGCCTGCAGAAATCCTCACGCGACGAAAGTCCCGAGGTGACCCTGAAGTCGTCCCCCCTTTCATGACATATGTTCTGGGGACACTCGCCATGTCCCCTGTTTCATGACACGGCGGAGGTCGCCCTCACGGAGGGCGGGGCTTCGCGCTGCAGCCCACGGCCAGCCTGGGCGTCGACCCCCGCTCCCTCCTCTCCTCGGGTCATGATGGGCACCGGGGTGAGAGAGGAAGGCGTGGACGTGCCATCGGCGACGCGAGTCATGGTCATCGACGATCACCCCCTGCTGCGCGAGGCCATCCGCGAGCGCGTCCTCAAGGCCTCCCCGAACGCCGAATTCGCCTATGTCGGCGGCTCGATATCCGAGGCCCTCGAAGTGCACGAGCAGGACCCGGTGGACTGCACGATCCTCGACCTCGACCTCGGGGATGGCCGCTCCCCCGTGCTCAACACCAATGACCTGGTCTCCGCCGGGTGCAAGGTCCTCATCGTGAGCGCTCTCGCGGATGCGGCGACCGTCCGCGGCGCACTCCGGGCCGGGGCCCTGGGCTTCGTGTCGAAGCAGGCCGACGTGACCGAGTTCGAGGAGTCCTTCCGTCTCACCGTGGCCGGAGCACCGTCGACCTCGCGTGATGTCGCCGCCATCCTGTCCAGCGACGAGACGTCGAGCGTGCCCCTGAGCGAGCGCGAGCGCACGGCCATGGTGCTCTATGCCTCCGGCATGAAGATCGAGGCCGTGGCCCGGCGGATGAACGTAAAGCCCGCGACCGCGCAGGAGTACATCCGCCGCGTGCGCGAGAAGTACGCGCGTGCCGGCACGGCGCTGCCCACCAAGACCGACATGTACCGCCGCGCCCGGGACGAGGGTCTTGTCCCCTAGCGTGCCCGGCGCGACCGAGTCCCGGGTCGACGGCTTGTTCGACGTACGACGCTGGCTCATCCGCCTGCTGTTCACCGAGGCCTGGCTGTTCGCTGCGCTCGCGGGCCTCGTCGCCTGGGGTCGGCTCACGAGCCTAGATCGCGCGGCACTCGCCGCCGGGGCGGCACTGCTTGTCGTGGGCTGGGCATCGAGCCGCCGGACCGTCGGCCTGTGGCTCATCACGGCAGCGCCCCTGGTGCTCGTCCTGGCCACGGCCGTCAGCCGTCTGGACCCCGGACCGGCGCGCTGGATCGCGCTGGGCGTCTCCATCGGCCACGTGGCCTACGGGGTGGTGCTGCTCACCTCCCGCGTCATCGGGGCGGCGGGCATCGCGGTGTGCTGCAGCGCGCTTGTGCTGGTGTGGTCGCAGCGCCCGTCGAACGTCGTCCCGGGATCCCTCGACGTGGCCGGGGGCTGGATCAGCGTCGTCAGCCTCGCGCTCTCGGCCCTGGTGCTCTGGTACGTCTGGCACGGGCTGCTCGACCAGGCTCGCTGGGACGACACCCGACGGGCTGAGGTCTCGGCGCGACTGGAGGAGGAGGTGCAGGCGCAGGAGCGCTCACGCCTGTGGCGGTCCACGGTGGTCAGCGTCCACGAGCGACTGCTCAGCACCCTGCGCTACCTCCTCCAGGCCGACAACCTCGACCGCACCGGGCTGCGCCGGCTCGCGGAGGCCGCCACCGCGGACGCCTCCGCGCCTGCCTCGGCCCTGTCGGAGGATCTTCGCGAGGCCACGGCTGCGCGCATCGCTGCCGGGATCGTGCGGGTGGACTCCTCGGTCCTCGACCTGCCGCTCGGTGACGACGAGCGTGCCGCCGCGCGCGCCGCCATCGTCGAGTGCGCGCTCAACGCGGTGCTCCACGGGCACGCCACCGATGTCCTGGTGAGCGCACGGCTCGAAGGCGACTGGTGCGTCATCAGGGTGTCGGACGACGGCGTAGGCATTGCTCCCCACGCCAAGCCTGGCCTCGGGTGGACGACGACACTCGACGAAGGGTTGGCCACTGTCGGGGCCTCGTGGTCCATCTCGCGCTCGGGCGACCGGACCGTGGCGACGCTGCGGGTCCCTGCGGTCACCGACCGCCCGGGAGCAGAGTTCGCCGAGGACGGCTTCGCCCAGGGACGCATCCTCATCTCGGCGCCGCTGGTCGTCGTGGGGATGGTCGGCGTCGCCTACGACGTCATCGCCGGGGTGGCCTCGCCGAGCGGATGGCCCCTCATCGTCACGGCGGTCCTGGCCACCGTCGGCGCCGTCACGATCGTGGCAGGGCGACGGGCTCCGTCGTTCCCGGCGTCCTCGGCGGTCATCCTCGGGCTGGCTGCCGTTCCCTGGCTGGCCGCCCTGTTCCCACCCGGCGCAGGGGCGGCCCCCGCGGCCATCGCCGGCATCACGACGGCCGGCTACGCACTCATCGCCGTCGGCGTCTGGTCGCGCTGGTGGCAGTGGACCGCGGGCCTGCTCCTGTGGGCCGGTGGCGTCGTCCTCGACGCCCGGCTCGGCGCGGGCGTGGACCAAGACCCCCTGCCCATCGTCGTGGCCCTGGTGAACTGCCTCGTCATCGTGCCGGTCGTGGTGGTGGTGTCCTCGATAGGGGCGAGGAGGTTCCAGCGCTCCCAGGCGGCGCTCGCCCTGGAGCGTGAGGCCATGAACCGTGAACTGTCGCGCGCCAACTCCGCCATATACATCGACCAGCACCTGTCGGCTTGCGTGGCCCAGGCGGACGACATCATCTCGCAGCTTGCCGCCGGGGCGGACCTCGATGACGGCCGTCGCCTCCACGTGGCCTGCCTCGAGGGCCTGATCCGCGCCACGATCCAGGTCGACCCGGTCGACAGCGGCGAGTTCACCCGAGCTGCGGCGCGGCTGGTGAATTCAGCCTTCAGCGTCTCGGTACCGGCGCACGTGGGCACCCTGGTATCCAGTACCGACCGGACCGTGCTGGAACCCGAGGTGCTGGTGCGCCTGGAGTCCCTCATCCCGCACTACGAGTCGATCACCGTGCGCACGTTCAGCGACGGCACCGCCGATCACCTCTCCCTCGCACTGCATCGCCCGCTATCGCCGTCGTTCGATCCGGTGGCGGCGCTGCGCGACCTCAACGTGCAGGACCTTGACGTGGATGTGATCAACGAGCCGGACGGCAGCGTCATCGTGGTGGTGTCACGGCGGCTCCCCGCCTTCGCCTGAACCGCCGGGGGTTAGCGGGTGGTCCAGGTG
>JBJTJS010000373.1:0-4631 GCA_046096085.1 bacterium | reverse complement strand
TCCGGCCCCACTGGCCACAGAAGTGTGCTCACGTGGAAGCACCGTACCGGCTTCCCGGGGGCGGCATGCCCGCATCGGGGGATGATCCCCCCCTCTCGGGGCCCCTCCCCCCATGGAAAGGGCCACTTTCCTCACACCGGGGGCGACCTGGGGGCCTCCGCCGGGCCCCTGGCGGGCTGGTTCGCCGCCCGGGCCCGGGACCTTCCCTGGCGGTCGGCGGCCCCGGCCGGGGACCCCGGGGAGGCCCCCGGACCCTGGGGAGTCCTCGTCTCGGAGGTGATGCTGCAGCAGACGCCGGTCGACCGGGTGATCCCCGCGTGGACGCAGTGGATGCAACGCTGGCCGACGCCGGCTGACCTGGCCGCCGCACCCCCCGCCGAGGCCATCCGAGCCTGGGGACGCCTCGGGTACCCGCGTCGCGCCCTCCGTCTGCATGCCGCCGCGGTGTCCATCGAGGAGCGGCACGACGGCCGAGTCCCCGACGACGAGACCAGCCTGCGCGCGCGGCCCGGGGTCGGGGAATACACCGCGGGCGCCGTCCTCGCGTTCGGGTTCGGGCGCCCGGCGCTCACCCTCGACACGAACGTGCGCCGGGTGATCGCACGGCACGACGCGGGTCAGGAGTTCCCGTCGTCATCGGTCACTGCCGGCGAGCGATCGCGGGCGCTGGCGATGATGCCGCAGCCCGGGGGCCATCGCTGGATGGCCGCTCTCATGGAACTCGGGGCCCTGGTCTGCACCTCCCGCGCCCCCGCATGCGGGGAGTGCCCGGTGGCCCCCGGCTGTCGCTGGCTGGCCCTCGGCCGACCCCCGGGGACGGCCCCACGACCCCAGGCCCGGTACGCCGGATCCGACCGGGAGGCCAGGGGAGCACTGCTCGCGGTCCTGCGGGCGCACGAGGGCCCGGTCACCCAGCGCAGGATGGACGCCGCCTGGCCGGATGCGCGGCAGCGCGCCCGGGCCCTGGATGGGCTCGTGGCGGACGGCCTGGTCGTCCCAGCCCCCCGGGGGCGGTGGTCGCTCCCGGCGCTCAGCCCGTCGGGCTGAAGGCCTGCTCCTGCTCCAGGGGAGCCCGATCGGACGTCCGGACCGCTGTGCGGGCCCCCATGGGCTCGTCCAGGACCAGGTCCACCCAGGTGCGGTCACCGGCGATCCCGATGCCCGCGCACTTCTCCTGGCCGCGCGGCGAGACCCGCGCGGCGGACACCTCGACCACATCGGGACGCTCCAGGGCGCGCACGATGACCTCGTCGCCGGTGCACAGGCCGGACTCCGGGAGGTTCACCGCGACCTGGATCGTCCGGGAGTCCGCGGTCGGACGCCACGACGTGGGATCCAGGGGGCTCTCGGCAGACCCGAGCGCGCGCAGCGGCCCGATGCCCGCGACGATCCCGCCCACGACCACGAGCACGAGGACGACGAGCGACGCGGCGAACACCCAGAACCACACGGTGGGCGCGCGCCGACGCTTGGGGGCGTCGTACTCCCGCAGTCCCGGGATCAGGGGGCCGCGTGCCATGGCGAAGGCGAGGGGAGCCTCGGTCAGTCCTGGCCGGCGGTCTCAGGGGACGGCGGCGTCGTCTCGATCGGAGGGACGTCCGGAACGTCGGCACGCGGAGTCGACGTGAACACGAAGTCCTTGCCGTCGGGACCGTCCGCCACGTCGACGAGCACGATCGACCCGGGGGTGATATCGCCGAAGAGCATCTTCTCGCTCAGCGGGTCCTCGATCTCCCGCTGGATGGTCCGGCGCAGCGGCCGGGCACCCATGGAGGAGTCGTAGCCGCGCTCGGCGAGCAGCTCCCGGGCGACCTGGGTGAGGTCCAGGGAGATGTCACGGTCCTTGAGGCGCTCGTCGAGGTGGTTGATCATGAGGTCCACGATCGACACGATCTCGGCCTTGCTGAGCTGGTGGAAGACGATGACGTCGTCGATGCGGTTGAGGAACTCCGGCCGGAAGTGCTGCTTGAGTTCCTGCTGCACCTTGGTCTTCATCCGCTCGTAGGCGCTGAGGTCGTCGTTCTCGGGGGCGAAGCCCATCATCACGCCCTTGGAGACGTCGCGGCTGCCGAGGTTGGTCGTCATGATGATGACGGTGTTCTTGAAGTCGACCACGCGGCCCTGGGCGTCGGTGAGACGTCCCTCCTCGAGCACCTGCAGCAGGGAGTTGAAGATGTCGGGGTGGGCCTTCTCGACCTCGTCGAAGAGGACCACGGAGAAGGGCTTGCGCCGCACCTTCTCGGTGAGCTGGCCGCCCTCCTCGTAGCCGACATAGCCGGGCGGGGACCCGAAGAGCCGCGACGCGGTGTGCTTCTCGGAGTACTCGCTCATGTCCAGGGCGATGAGGGCGTCCTCGTCGCCGAAGAGGAACTCCGCGAGGGTCTTGGAGAGCTCGGTCTTGCCCACGCCCGAGGGGCCGGCGAAGATGAACGAACCGGAGGGGCGCTTGGGGTCCTTGAGGCCCGCACGCGTGCGGCGGATCGACTTGGACAGGGCCTTGATGGCCTGGTCCTGCCCGATGACCCGGCGGTGGAGCTCCTCCTCCATGCGGATGAGGCGCTGGGCGTCGTCCTCGGACAGGTCCGTCACGGGGATCCCGGTCATGAGGGCGAGCACCTCCGCGATGAGGCGCTCGTCGACCTCGGCGACGATGTCCATGTCACCGGACTTCCACTCGCGCTCGCGCTGGGCCTTCTCGGCGAGGAGGTTCTTCTCGGTGTCGCGCAGCGCCGCGGCCTTCTCGAAGTCCTGCGAATCGATCGCTGACTCCTTCTCGCGGCGCACGTCGGCGATGCGCTCGTCGAACTCGCGCAGGTCCGGGGGCGCGGTCATGCGACGGATGCGCAGGCGCGAACCCGCCTCGTCGATGAGGTCGATCGCCTTATCGGGCAGCTGGCGATCGGAGATGTAGCGGTCCGACAGCCGCGCCGCGGCCTGCAGGGCGCCGTCGGTGATGGACACGCGGTGGTGCGACTCGTAGCGGTCGCGCAGCCCCTTGAGGATCTCGACGGTGTCGGACACGTCCGGCGCCTGGACCTGGATGGGCGCGAAGCGACGCTCGAGGGCAGCATCCTTCTCCACGTACTTGCGATACTCATCGAGGGTCGTGGCACCGATGGTCTGCAGCTCGCCACGGGCGAGCATGGGCTTGAGGATGCTCGCGGCGTCGATGGCACCCTCGGCGGCGCCGGCTCCCACGAGCGTGTGCATCTCGTCGATGAAGAGGATGATGTCGCCACGGGTGCGGATCTCCTTGAGGACCTTCTTCAGGCGCTCCTCGAAGTCGCCGCGGTAGCGGCTGCCGGCGACCAGGGCGCCGAGATCCAGGGTGTAGAGCTGCTTGTCCTTCAGCGTTTCCGGGACCTCGCCGCGGATGATGTTCTGCGCCAGGCCCTCGACGATCGCGGTCTTGCCGACGCCGGGCTCGCCGATGAGGACGGGATTGTTCTTGGTACGGCGCGACAGCACCTGCATCACGCGCTCGATCTCCTTCTCGCGCCCGATGACCGGGTCGAGTTTGCTCTCGCGCGCGGCCTGCGTGAGATTGCGACCGAACTGGTCGAGTACGAGCGAGGTCGACGGCGTGCCCTCGGCCGGGCCGCCCGCGGTCGCGGGCTCCTTGCCCTGGTAGCCGGAGAGGAGCTGGATGACCTGCTGGCGCACGCGGTTGAGGTCGGCTCCGAGCTTGACAAGCACCTGGGCGGCAACGCCTTCGCCCTCGCGGATGAGCCCGAGGAGGATGTGCTCCGTACCGATGTAGTTGTGGCCGAGCTGCAGCGCCTCGCGCAGCGACAGCTCGAGGACCTTCTTGGCGCGCGGGGTGAAGGGGATGTGCCCACTGGGCGCCTGCTGGCCCTGGCCGATGATCTCCTCGACCTGCTGGCGGACAGCCTCGAGGGAGATGCCGAGGCTCTCCAGGGCCTTGGCGGCGACGCCCTCGCCCTCGTGGATGAGCCCGAGGAGGATGTGCTCGGTGCCGATGTAGTTGTGGTTGAGCATCCGGGCCTCTTCCTGCGCCAGGACGACCACCCGGCGAGCCCGGTCAGTGAACCTCTCGAACATGCTCTCCACTTCCTCTCGGCTTGCGGCACGGGGAGCGTGCTCCCCGCTCATGATGCTAGTACCGACGGCGCCGGGTGCCCTGTCGTGGCTTCGGGCCACCGTCCGGACCATGGTCAACGCCGGTCAGGCGCCCGGTTGTTCCCCGGAGTCCCCCCGGGCGTCCTCCCGGGGCCCCCGGGAACCGCCTGTCCGCTCCCAGCGCACAGGCGCGGGGACCGCTAGCGCCGGAGAGCGGCCCGGATGCCCCGGAGCAGCCAGTCGGCGTACTGCTTCTGGCCGTCCCGGGACGTCATCCGGGCCGCGTCCCCGGCATCGCGCATGTTCCCGAGCTCGACAAGGACCGCCGGCACATCGGAGAAGTTGAGGGTGGACAGGGTCGGGGTGACGACGAGGGGCGGATCCATGTACGCCGACACCGGTGCGCCCGCGTCGGCCATCGCCCGCAGCATCCGCTTGCCCATCCGCTGCGACGGTGCCGCGATGTCGTCGGTCCAGCCGTCGATCGAGCGGGGCACGAAGATGAAGAAGCCTCCCCCGGCCCCGGGAGCCCCGTCGGCGTGGATCGACAC
>JBJTJS010000372.1:0-3271 GCA_046096085.1 bacterium | reverse complement strand
GTAGCTCTCGCCATGGGCCAGTGCGCCGACGGCACCCTCGGGCTCGAGGAAGACGGCCATCTCGTGCCCATCGATGACACGGCGCTCCAGTGTCACCCCCAGCACCGCCTCGTAGAACTCCACGGCCCGGGCAAGGTCCAGAACCGGAATCTCGAACCAGACCACGGCCACGAACCCCACCCTAGGCAAGCCGGCTCCCCCTTGCCGACGGAGCGCACCCCCCGCACGATGGAGGGGAGGGGGTGGCCGCATGAAGCCGATGACACCGGCCGCACGACGCCGGATGGACCGCTGGGTCGCCGCCGGTCTGGCGGTCACGGTGTGCGCGGGGCTCACCGCGCTCATCGGGATCCGTGCCGCGGAGTCCGAGGCCGCGCCTCCCGCCGAGCCCGACGGCGAACGCGCGGCACTCGATGCCTACGCCGAGCAGCTCACGCGCGAGGCCGCGCGGCTGCAGGCCTACCGCCAGGAGTTGCGCGACGTCGCCGCCGAGCTCGCGCGCGGAGAGGAGGTCGACGTACGCGTGATCGAGCGCATCGCCGAGGAGACGCGGCCTGCGGGTGCAACGAGCGGTCCCAGCACGCTCGATCGCGACACGACGACATGGAGTAGTTGACGATGCAGCGCGCGGAGGTGCGGGGTCGAGCCATGGGCAGTGACCTGCACGTCGTCGTGTGGGCGCCCGCATCGTCCAAGAGACTCGCGGAGCTGGCGGCGCACCGCGTCGAGTTGCTCGAGCAATGCTGGTCACGCTTCCGACCAGACAGCGAGTTGAACCTGCTGCATGCGCGCGCGGGTCACGGCGCCGTCCCGGTGAGCGAGGACCTGCACCGGCTCGTCTCCTCGCTCGTGCAGGCATGGTCCTGGAGCGAGGGCGACGTGGACGCCACGGTGCTGGGCGGCATGGTGGCGATGGGCTACGACAAGGACTTCGCGTTGGTCGCCGCCGCGCCGTTGCCACCGTCGTGGGAGCGCGTGCCCGGGCAGGGCATGGGAGATGTACGCGTGGGTGACGGTGCCGTGGCGCTCCCCCGCGGCGTCGGCCTGGATCCCGGAGCGATCGGCAAGGGCCTGGCCGGGGACATCGTCACGGCGGAGATCGCCGCGTCGGGTGCGCACGCCGTGCTCGTGAGCATCGGCGGCGACGTGGTCACGTACGGCACGCCTCCTGACACCGGTGAGTGGCGCATCTCCCTGCGCGATGACCGCACCGACGCGCGCGAGGAGATCGGCGTCGTCACCCTGTCCGGCGAGGCGCGCGCGGTCGCCACATCGTCGACACTGCGCAGGCGGTGGTCCGGACGGCACCACATGCTGGACCCTCGTACGGGATCGCCGCTCGACAGTGATGTTGTTCAGGCCACCGTGGTCGCTGACTGCGGCTGGCGCGCGGAGGTGGGTGCCACCGTCGCACTCGTGCGCGGCAGCTCGAGCGCTCCGTGGCTGGCCGAGCGCGGATGCACGGCGTACCTGCTCGCGGGAGCGCCCGCACATGCTTGACGTCGATCTCCCCTGGACCTGGGTGATCATCCGGGCGACCGGCGTGGGTGCGTGGCTCACCCTCACCGCCGTGGTCGCATGGGGCCTTGCCGTGCGTGCGGTCAGGGCCGCGGGCAAGCCCTTCTCGCGGGCTCTATCACTGCACCGCTGGCTGGGCTCGATCGCGCTTCTGCTGGTCGTCGTGCACATGGCCCTGCTGCTCGTGGATACCTACGAGCCCTTCACCGTCGTCGAGATCCTCGTCCCGATGGCTGCGATGTGGAAGCCCTTCGCCGTCGCGCTCGGCACCGTGGCTTTCTGGCTCATGGTGCCCGCGTGGCTGCTCGGCCGGATGCGCAGACGTTGGGGTGACCGGTGGTTCCTGCGCGTGCACGCACTCGCGTATGCCGCGTGGCCGCTCGCGACGGCGCACTACGTCCTGGCGGGCACGGACGCCCTCGCGCTGTGGTCCATCGCGCTCCTCATCGCCGGCACGGCTGTCGTCGTCGTGCTGCTGCTCGCGCAGACGCCGCGCGAGCGTGCCTTGGTCGATCGCTAGCATCACGACGTGATCGACGTCGAGGCGCTGCGCGCCGACACCCCTGGCTGCGCGACCGTCACGCACCTCAACAACGCCGGATCCGCACTGCAGCCCGCGATCGTCACCGACACCGTGGTGGGACACCTGCGGCGCGAGGAGGAGGTCGGCGGCTACGAGGCGCACGCGGAGGCGCGCGACCGTGTCGCCGGCGTCTACGCGTCGGTGGGCGCCCTGATCAACGCCCCGATCGAGCGCGTCGCGCTCGTCGAGTCCGCCACGGTCGCCTGGGACCGGGGCCTGCAGGCCATCGCCTTCAGCGATCCGATCGAGCCGGGCGACCGGATGCTCGTGTCGGGCAGCGAGTACGCCTCCAATGTCCTGCCACTGCTGCAGCTGGCGCGGCGTACCGGCGCGACGGTCGAGGTGATCCCCGACGGCGATGATGGTGCGGTCGACGTCGAGGCGCTCGGCGACATGCTCGACGAGCGCGTGCGGATCGTGTCGGTCAATCACGCGCCGAGCCAGAACGGACTCGTCAACGACGTGGTCGCCATCGGCGACATGCTGCGCATGCACGGATCCCCCGCGTGGTACCTCGTCGACGCCTGCCAGTCGGTCGGGCAGATGCCCGTCGACATGGGTCGCATCGGCTGCGACGTGCTGTCGGCCACGGGGCGGAAGTTCCTGCGCGGGCCGCGCGCGACCGGATTCCTCGTCGTCTCGCAGCGCATGCTCGACGACCTAGAGCCCTTTCCCCTCGACCTGCACGCGGCGGAGTGGACAACTCTCGACGGCTACGAGCTCGCCGAGGGCGCAGCGCGCTTCGAGTCATGGGAGAAGGCGTACGCCGCGCTCCTCGGCATGGGCGCGGCCATCGACTACGCGCTCGCGTGCGGGCTCGACGCCATCGCTGATCGCATCGGGATGCTGGCCTCCCGGCTGCGCACCGGGCTGGCGGAGATCCCCGGGGTCGTCGTACGCGATCGCGGGACGGTGCAGTCGGGGATCGTGACCATCCGCGTCGACGACGCCGCGGGAGTGGTCGCCGCCCTGCGCGCGCGAGGAATCAACACGAGCCTGTCGACACCGGACTACTCGCGTATCGACTTCGGCCGCGACCAGGCCACCGGACTGGTCCGCATCAGCCCGCATGCCTACAACACCGAGGACGAGGTCGACCACCTCCTCGATCTCCTCCCCCGACTCCTCCCCGCCGTCTGAGTTACCCGAGTGGTGGGTTAAGCGCCGCTT
>JBJTJS010000371.1:0-3127 GCA_046096085.1 bacterium | reverse complement strand
GGTATCGGCCATCGCCGCGCTGGAGAGCGCCCCGCCGAGCCCTGCCGAACCCGCCCCGCCGCCATCACGCCGGACATGACCCCGCACTCCGGCAACAGCGGATACCCTCGGCGTGACCTGCATCGGGGGACGTGAAGCGCGGTCGTGGCCGCGCAGAGGAGGAGGGTCGGTGATGCGTCGAGCACTCCTGTTCGCAGCCGGTTCGGCGATCCTCGCCGGAAGCCTCGCGGGCCCTGCCGTGGCCTCCCCGCCGGTTGACCCCCAGTTCCGGGCCTCTGCGCCGAGCCCTCCCGGGTGCCTGCCCCGCTGCGCCGGCGCGAATCTCGCGGGGGCGAACCTCGCGGGCCTTGACCTCTCCCGGGCGAACTTCACGGGAGCCAACCTCTCCGGGGCCAACCTCTCCCGAGCCAACCTGGTCGTGGCCAACCTCACCGACGCCAACCTCTCCGGGGCCAACCTGACATGGGCCGGACTGACCGGGGCCACGGTGACGAACGCCGACTTCCGTGGTGCACGGATGACGTCGATCATCGGGCTGGGAGTGCGCGGAACCACCGCGCTGCTCCCGCGGGACTGGGCCATCGTGCGCCCGCAGCCCGGGGGCACCGATGACCCGAAGCGCCCCGGCTTCCTCGCGGGGCCCGGCGCCATCCTCCACAGTGCCTACCTGCGCGGTGCCGACATGCGGGGCATGAACCTCGCCGGGACGGACTTCTCGTGCGCGGACGTCTCGTTCGTGGACTTCCGACGCGCGAACCTCTCCGGCGCCAACTTCACCCGGGCGCTCATCTACGCGCCGCGCCTCAACGACGCGAACCTGACCGGGGCCGCCTTCGAGGGAGCCGAGTTCGGGTTCTCGGCCCTCGCGCCACCCCCACGCCCGCCATGCCCGCCTCCTCCCATCCCGGCCGCCTAGACCTCCGGCGCCTCGATCCCGTGACCGACCCCCTGTCCTCCGCGCTCGCGCGGCGACTCCACCAGCGCGCCATCGTGCAGGGCAGCATCGTCCTGCCCGCGGTCCCCAGCATGCTCGAGGAGTACGTGGTCATGTGCGATCGCGTCTTCCGCGGCATCGGCGTCACCTTCTCCGAAGAGGAGCTCGGCCGACTCCGCGACGTCCTCAAGGGGCAGTTGGACGAGGCCTTCCGCGCCACCTCGCGATCCGACATCGTCATCACCTACGACTCCCCCGTCGGCCTGCGCGTGAACTACCACGTGCGCGCCCAGTGGGCGAGCGTCGATGCCGCCTACGAGCACTGGGTGTCCACCCGGGAGCCGCCGCTCTTCGGCACGCAGCCCGACGCTCGCGTCTGGTCCCTTGCCACCGAGGCCGCGGATCCTGCCTCCTGCCCGGTGCTCGACCTGGGCGCCGGGACGGGACGCAACGCCCTGCCGCTCGCGCGGCGAGGTCACCCCGTGGACGCGGTCGAGGTGACTCCCGGCTTCGCCGACAGCCTGCGCGCCGAGGCCGAGCGGGAGCCGCTCCCGGTGCGCGTCTTCCCGCGCGACATCTTCGCCGGCACCGTCGACCTGCGCGATGACTACGGGCTCGTCGTCCTGTCGGAGGTCGCGTCGGACTTCCGCACGACCGACCAGTTGCGCGGAGTCTTCGAGATGGCCACCGCGTGCCTGGCACCCGGCGGGAGACTGGTCATGAATGCCTTCCTGCCGCGAGGCGCGTACGCGCCCGACGACGCGGCCCGCGAGCTCGCCCAGCAGTGCTACACATCGATCTTCACGCGCGCGGAGATCGACACGGCCGTGGCGGGACTGCCGCTGCACCTGGAGTCCGACGACTCCGCCTACGAGTACGAGCGGGCCCATCTGCCGCAGGGCGCCTGGCCCCCCACGAGCTGGTACGAGCGATGGGCCAGCGGCCAGGACGTCTTCGACATCGAGCGCGAGTCCTCTCCCATCGAGCTGCGCTGGCTGGTCTTCCGCAAGGCTGCCTAGCCTCGCGGACCACCTGGCCACCGCCTGCCTTGCCAACGCCCGACGCGCGATGGTCCGCCTTGCTACTGTCGCCTGAGTGATGGTCTGGTGATCATCCGGCACACGGATCGCTCCCGGCGAGAGGCGTACCCGGCTCCATGACACGAGGACGAGCGCAGCAGGCCCTGCTCGCCGGCGCCTGCCTCGTTGCCGCCTGCGCCATCCCCCTCAGCGCGCACGCGGCCCCGCTCCCGCCCGCGCATCCGCTCCACTCCGGGCAGGCACCCGCAAGCCCCGCGGCGTACGCCGGCTCCGCGGGAACGGCGTACACCGATCGTCCGCAGGCAGACAGCGCGCAGGCAGCGTCGCTGCATCGCGCCCCGCGCGCGGCGCTGCCCCGCTCCCGGTGCGTCGATCGTGCGATGAGGATGGCGCAGCCCGCGCTGGAGTCCCTCGAGGTTCGCGGGACCTGGACCATGCGACGCATCCCGGAACTCATCGATCGGATCAAGGCCGTGTCAGCGCCATGCGTGGACATCCTCTTCGCGGACGGCACCGCGGACAGCCCCGACGCCGGACTGCTCGGCGGGGACGGCTTCAGCTTCACGACCGCCACGTGCGCTGGCGTGAGCCCTTGCGACGGCGGCAACGCGGGACTGCTCACCGGTTCCGGCGGTGACGGCGCCCACGGTGGACGCGGCGGCGATGCGAGCTGGTACCACGGGCTTGCCGGCAACGGCGGCCACGCGGCACCGGGCTGCGCGACGCAGGTCGCCGGCCGAGACGCCTCGGCCGTCGCGACGACCCTGTGCGCGGGTGGTGACGGCGGCCGCGCCGGGCGCTACGGCCCCGGCGGATCCGGGGGTGAGGGCCTCGCGGGCGGCCCGGGCGGGAACGGCGGCACGGGCGGCCTGCTCAAGGGCGAGGGCGGCAGAGGCGGACGGGGTGGCAACGGCGTGGCGCCCGGCGGAGCGGGCGGGCGCGGCGGTGCCGGGGGCGCCGCCGGTGCCCAGGGCCGACCCGGCAATGGCGGTCGAGGGGGCGATGGCGGAGCCGGCGCTCCCGGCGACGCCACCACCCCGGGAGGCGGGGGCGGCCGCGGCGGTGCCGGAGGCGCGGGATCAGGTCTCACCGGCGACGGCGGGCGGGGCGGAACAGGAGGCAGCGGCGGCCCCGGTGGCACGGGGCTCGCGGC
>JBJTJS010000370.1:0-25919 GCA_046096085.1 bacterium | reverse complement strand
GTGCTGCACGAGGAACGTCACCTGGAAGCCGATGAAGACGAGCCAGAAGTGAATGTGGCCGAGCTTCTCGTTGAGCATCTTGCCGGTCATCTTGGGCCACCAGAAGTACAGGCCCGCGAAGAACATGAACACCACGGTGCCGAAGACGGTGTAGTGGAAGTGCGCGACGACGAAGTAGCTGTCGGACACGTGGAAATCGAGCGGCGGGGCCGACAGGATGATGCCGGTCAGGCCACCGAAGAGGAAGGTGACCATGAATCCCATCACCCAGAGCATGGGCGTCTCGAAGGATATGGAACCGCGCCACATGGTGCCGATCCAGTTGAAGAACTTCACGCCGGTCGGCACCGCGATGAGCATGGTCATGAGGGCGAAGAAGGGCAGGTAGACCGACCCGGTGACGTACATGTGGTGGGCCCACACCGCCACGGACAGCGCGCCGATCGCCATCGTCGCGAAGACCAGGCCCTTGTAGCCGAAGATCGGCTTGCGGGCGAAGACCGGAATGATCTCGCTTGCGATGCCGAAGAAGGGCAGCGCGAGGATGTAGACCTCAGGGTGCCCGAAGAACCAGAAGAGGTGCTGCCACAGGATCGCCCCGCCGTTCTCCGCATCGAAGACGACGGTGCCGAAGGCGCGGTCGATGAAGGCGACGACGAGGGCTGCGGCGAGGATCGGGAAGGCGATGAGCACGAGCACGCTGGTGATGAGGACGGTCCAGGTGAAGATCGGCATGCGGAACATCGTCATTCCCGGGCAGCGCATGCAGAAGATCGTGGTGATGAAGTTGACCCCGCCCAGGATGGTGCCCAGGCCGCCCATCGCGAGGCCGAGCAGCCACAGGTCCGCCCCCACCTCAGGGGAGTAGATGCCGTTGCTGAGGGGCTGGTAGGCGAACCAGCCGAACGACGCCGCGCCGCCGGGCGTGAAGAAACTCATCGTGACGGTGAACCCGCCGAAGAAGAAGAGCCAGAAGCCCAGCATGTTCAGGCGCGGGAACGCCACATCCGGCGCCCCGATCTGCAGGGGCATGATGACGTTGCCGAATCCCACGAAGAGGGGTGTGGCGAAGAGGAAGAGCATGATCGTGCCGTGCATCGTGAACAACTGGTTGTACTGCTCCAGCGACACGAACTGCAGGCCCGGCTCGGCGAGTTCGGCCCTGATCACGAGGGCCATCGCACCGGCGAGCACGAAGAAGACGAAGGACTGGATGAGGTAGAGGTAGCCGATGGTCTTGTGGTCGGTGGAGGTGACCCACTTCACGACCGTGCGGCCCATGTGGCTGCGACGCACCTGCTTCGGCGATACCGGAGGCGCTTCGGTCGTGGTCGTCGCGGGGGGGTCATTGAGAATGGTCACAGCACGATCCTCTCCGACGGTCGTTCGCCCTCGTAACTCACCCGCTCGCTCTCGAGCATGCCCGTCTGACCGGCCGCCCGGAGCCCCGCGATGTAGGCGTCGAACTCCTCGCGGGACACGATCTTCACGGTGAACAGCATGCGGGCGTGGTCCGTGCCGCACAATTCGGCGCAGCGACCCGCGAAGGTTCCGATCTTGTTGGGCGTGATCTCGAAGGAGTTGACCTTGCCGGGAATCACGTCCATCTTGAACAGCCAGTCCGGCACCCAGAAGGAGTGGATGACGTCCGGCGAGGTGAGCTCGAACTTCACCTTCTCGTCGACGGGGAGGACGAGGACGGGCAGGTCGTCGGGAGTGCCGACGGCGTACACGTCTTCGTCGAGGTAGGTGAACGCCCAGCTCCACCGGAAGCCGACGACATTCACGGTCTGGTCCTGGTCGTTCTCCACCGTGAGGAGCGCCGTCTGGTCTCGCGCGGTGAAGAAGAACAGGCCCAGGATCATGATGAGCGGGACGACGGTGTACATCACCTCGAGCGGGATGTTGTACTTCGTCTGGTCGGGCACGTCGCTGGCCTTGCGCCGGCGGTAGGCGAATGCCGCCCACAGCATGAGGCCCCACGTGACGATGCCGACGGCCCAGGCCGCGATCCACGAGCCGTCCAAGAGGTTCTTTTTGATGGGGCCCTCGGCGGTGGCCGGGTCCGGCAGGTCGAAGAAGAAGGCCTCGTTGGCGGTGCAGCCGGACAGGAGGACAGCGGCGCCGGCCAGGGCCAGCACCACGAGCGCGCCGCGGCGGAATCCTCTCCCTCCCACGCTGGCGACATTAGCGCACCGGCCTCGGCCCGCACGGGAGTGGTGGCCTCGTCCGGGTGGCCGGCGGGTAGCGTCGCGGCATGACGGCGGCCCCTCCCCCGGGCTTCCTCGACGCTGCCTCGGGCCAGCCGCTCAACCCCGCCGCCCGGGAGGCTCTCCAGGCCGCCGCCGATGCCGGCTGGGCCGACCCCCGGCGCCTCTATCGCGAGGCCCGCCAGGCCGCCCTGCTCCTCGACGCCGCCCGGGAGGCGATCGCCGGCGCCGCGGGCACCCGACCCGCCGACCTCGCCTTCACGGGGGCGGCACCCGTCGCCCTGCGCCAGGCCGTCGAGGGGGCCCTTGCCGCCCGACCCGGCCCCCTGGTGGTCTCGGCGGTGGAGCACAGCGCCGTCCTCGAGGCCGCGGACGAGCACGCGGCCCAGGGCGGGGAGGTCCGCATCGTCGGCGTCGACCGACTGGGCCGGGTCGACCTGGAGTCGTGGGGTCGGGCCCTTCCCGGGGCGGCTCTGGCCTGCCTGCAGTCCGCCAACCACGAGGTGGGCACGCTCCAGCCCGTCGCTGCCGCCGAGGCCGCCCGGGAGGCGGGCGTGCCCGTGCTCGTCGATGCCACGATGACCCTCGGCCGCACCGATCCCCCGCCGGCGTGGGACCTCCTCGTCGGCCAGGCGAGCACCTGGGGAGGCCCCACCGGACTGGGCGTCCTCGCCGTGCGCCCGGCAACGCGGTGGCGGGGCGCGGGGACCGACGGGCGCCGGGTCGCCGACCCCGCGCCGGTGAGCATCCCCCTCGCGGTGGCCGCGGCGCGGGGCCTGGAGTGGGCCGACGGAGCCCGGCGCACCGATGCCTCCAGGGCCCGGCAACTGACCGACCGCCTGCGCGGTGCCGTCGCGGAGGGGATCGCCGACGTCGTCCTGCTGGGCGACCCGGTGGAGCGACTTCCCTATCTCACCGCCTTCTCGTGCCTGTACGTCGATGGCGAGACGCTAGTGCTCGGCCTCGACCGCGCGGGCTACGCCATCTCCAGCGGTTCATCGTGCGTCGCCGACACGCGGCGCCCCAGCCATGTCCTCGCGGCCATGGGCGCGCTCACGCAGGGCAATGTCCGGGTATCCCTCCCCTTCGGCGTCACCGACGCGACGATCGACGGGTTCCTCGCTACGCTGCCGGGAGTCGTCGAGCAGGCGCGGGCATGGGTCGGCGCACCCGACGATCGCCCGGAGGAGGGCAGGCCGTGAAGGCGGACATCCGACTCAACGAGCGCGGGCACCGCTGCCCGATCCCCGTCGTGTCCGTGGCGCGGGCCGCGAAGGCGGCCGCGAGCGGCACCGTGATCGCCGTCGTGTGCACCGACCCGGGGGCCGCGTCCGACATTCCGGCGTGGTGCGAGATGAGGCGGGTGGAGTTCCTGGGATCCGAGCCGGAGAACGACGGCGCCATCACGTACTTCGTTCGCGTCCCGTGACCCTGGGTCCGTGATCTGACAGGCGCGGGGCGAGCCGCAGGGCAAGCCTCAGGCGCGCGAGGTACTCCGCGCGCGGGATCTCCACCACGCCGAGAGTCGCGAGGTGCGGCGTGCGCCACTGGACATCGAAGACGCGGCCTTCGGCGGCCGCCCGCGAGCCCCCCAGGGCGTCGACCGCCAAGGCGAGGGCCACCTTGGACGCGTCGCGGGCACGGTGGAACCTCGACTCCCCCGCGAAGAGGCCGCCGATCTCCACGCCGTAGAGCCCACCGACGAGCGCGCCATCGGCGTCCCACACCTCGAAGGAATGGGCCCAGCCAAGGCGGTGGAGTTCGCCGTACGCCTCCCGGAACTGCGCGGTGATCCAGGCGTCGGGACGGTTCTCGGCGCACCCCTCCATGACCGCGTCGAACGCCGAGTCGATGCTCGTGGAGTAGCGCCGCGCGGAACGACGTAGCGAGCGAGTCACATGCAACCCGTCGTGGGGTAGCACGCCGCGAGGGTCAGGGGACCACCAGCCGAGAGTGCCGTGATCGTCCACTTCCATCGGGAACAGCCCGCGGGAGTAGGCCTCGACGAGAGTTCCGGGCGCGAGGTCCGCGCCCAGCACGACGAGGTCCTGCCCCGGCGGCGCGCTCGCCGGATCGGGGAAGTCCCACGCGCACGCGGGGACGCGACCGGGGGTCACGGCATCGGGCAGCGCAGGTGCTCCGAGATGTCGGCGGCGGCCTCGTCGCCGTAGGCCCCGGAGATCCGATCGAGGAACCGCTGCCGGGCGAGGTCGTACTCCTGCGTCCCCACCGTCTCGATCACGTACGTCGCCAGCATGGAGCCCACCTGCGCGCACCGCTCGTCCGTCAGCCCCCACGCCAGGCCGGCGACGTAGCCGGCCCGGAACGCGTCGCCCACGCCTGTGGGATCGACCTTGGCCTCCTCCTCCGGGCACCCCACCACGACCGGAGGCTGACCCTGACGCTCTACGCGCGCACCGTTCGGACCGAGGGTGGTGACGCGACAGCCGACGCGCGAGAGGATCTCGTCCGCCGACCAGCCGGTCTTCTGCTCCGTGAGCGCCGCCTCGTACTCGTTGGTGAAGAGGAAGGCCGCACCGTCGACGAGGAGGCGGATGTCCTCGCCCTCCATGCGCGCCAATTGCTGGGACGGGTCCGCGGCGAAGGGGTATCCGCGCTCGCGGCACTCGTCGGTGTGGCGGATCATCGCCTCGGGGTCGGACGGCCCGATGATGACCACCTCCGGCGCCCCCACTCTGTCGGCGACGGGCAGGAGTTCGATCTCGCGAGCCTCGCTCATGGCACCGGGGTAGAAGGAGGCGAGTTGGTTGGCGTCGAGGTCCGTCGTGCAGACGAACCGCGCCGTGTGGTGGACGTCGCTCACGTGGACGGACTCCGTGTCGACCCCGTGCCGCTCCAGCCACGAGCGGTAGTCGTCGAAGTCGGCGCCGACCGCGTCGGCGAGCACGGGTCGAAGCCCGAGGCACCCCAGGCCGAAGCAGATGTTGGCGGCCACTCCGCCGCGGCGCACCTCCAGGGTGTCCACGAGGAAGGACAGCGAGACCCGGTCGAGCTTGTCCGCGACGAGAGAGTCCGCGAACCGGCCCGGGAACGTCATGAGATGGTCGGTCGCGATCGACCCCGTCACGATGATGGACACGGGGGGACCCTACCGGGGTGGGCGCCGGGGACCAGCGCGCCAGCGCCCCGCACGCTCAGGCGTGCGGCCGGGGGCGCTGCGTCAGTGGAACGAGTCCCCGCAAGCGCAGGAACCGCTCGCGTTGGGGTTGTCGATCGTGAAGCCCTGCTTCTCGATGGTGTCGACGAAGTCGATCGTCGCCCCGGAGAGGTAGGGGGCGCTCATGCGGTCGGTGACCACCCCGACGCCTTCGAAGTCCTTGACGACGTCGCCGTCGAGGGAGCGGTCGTCGAAGAAGAGCTGGTAGCGCAGGCCCGAGCAGCCCCCCGGCTGCACCGCGATGCGGAGGGTTAGGTCGTCGCGGCCCTCGGCCTCGAGCAGGGCCTTCACCTTGGAAGCGGCGGCATCGGTGAGCACGACTCCGTCGCCGGTCATCGTCTCCGCGGTCATGTGTGCCTCCTCGTCAGCGAGCGGACAGTCCGCCTGTCCCGGCGCCAACGCGGGCGATCCGCTCCACATTCCCGGCGGCATTCCCCATGGCGCCCGACCAGCATGTCACACGCCCGCGGCCCCGGCCAGCGGGCAGGCCGCGCCGCGGGCTGGGAGAATGGGGACATGGCGTTCACCGAGCCGGCCCCCACTCCCCTCGCACTCCTGCTGCTCGGCCACGGCGCCGATCCCGAGAGCGAGCGCGGGGTCGAGTGCCCTGGCGCCCTGCCCCCCGCGTCCGACCCCGGCCTGGTGGAGCGGGCCGCCGCGGCCAAGGCCGCGCTCGGCGACCGGCTCTACATCCTCGGCCATCACTACCAGCGCGACGAGGTCATCCAGTTCGCGGACACGACCGGCGACTCCTTCAAGCTGTCGCAGCAGGCGGCGGCGCACCCCGAGGCGGAGTTCATCGTCTTCTGCGGCGTCCACTTCATGGCGGAGAGCGCGGACATCCTGACCGCCGACCATCAGCAGGTGATCCTTCCGGACCTCGCGGCAGGGTGCTCGATGGCGGACATGGCGGCACTGCACCAGGTTGAGGCCGCGTGGGAGGCCATCAGCGCCGCCGGCCTTGACGACTCCACGATCCCCATCACGTACATGAACTCCTCCGCGGACATCAAGGCCTTCACCGGTCGCCATCACGGAGCGATCTGCACGTCGAGCAACGCGCGCCGGTCGCTGGAGTGGGCCTTCGAGCGCGGCGAGCGCGTGCTCTTCCTTCCCGACCAGCACCTCGGCCGCAACACGGCCGTTCGCGACCTCGGGCTGTCCCTCGACGATTGCGTCGTGTGGGATCCGCACCGTCCGACCCTGACCGCCGGCCAACTGCGCGATGCACGCATGATCCTCTGGCGCGGCCACTGCTCGGTCCACGGGCGATTCACCGCGGACAGCGTCGACGACGTGCGCGAGCGGGTCCCCGGCGTGACCGTCCTGGTCCACCCCGAATGCCGTTACGACGTGGTCGAGAAGGCCGACCTGGTCGGGTCCACGGAGTTCATCATCCAGGCCATCGCGGACGCTCCCCCGGGGAGTTCCTGGGCCGTCGGCACCGAACTCAACCTCGTCCGACGGCTGGCACTTCGCCACCCCGACAAGACGGTTGTCTTCCTCGACCGGGACGTGTGCTTCTGCTCGACCATGAACCGAATCGACCTGCCGCACCTGGTGTGGGCCCTCGAGAACCTCGTCGAGGGGCGCGTCGTCAACCGCATCACCGTCGACGAGGGCACCGCGCACTGGGCGCGCGTCGCCCTCGATCGCATGCTCGCCCTGCCGGGCGTGGGGGCCAAGGACTGACGGCCCACCACGCCACCGGGCGGCAGGGTGCCTAGCCCCAGGTGACGTGGGTGGTCACGTCGAGTGCAGACGATGCCGGGATGGACACCGAGAGCAGGACCGTCCTCGTGCCGGTCAGGTAGCGCAACTCCGTGGGGACCTCCACGACGGTGACGCTGGATCCGCTCGGCAGCCCGCTCCAGGTGACCGTCACCGTGCGCCCGCCCTTGGAGAGGTACGCCGTGTTCCCCGACAGGCTGACCTTGGCGTCGGTCATCCAGCCCCAGGAGAACTCCCGCGCTCCGCGCGCCACGACGGCATCGCGCATCGTCAGGCCCTGCCCGGTCACCTCCACGGTGCGCACGGCCCGGGTGACGCCGGGGAGAACCGCGGCGAGGTCGACCGTCGCCGACGCCGGGCCCCCGGCCACCGTGGCCGTCGCGCCCACGACCTGCCCCAGGCCCGCGCCCGACCGCAGCGTGGAGTGCCACTGCGGCCGAGTCTGCGGGTAGGTCCACCGCCGACCGTCCGGTGCGTTGTCGGAGTACCCCGGAGCCGCCTCGTCCGCCTGGGGGCCGTAGCCGGGGTCCATGGTGAACTCGACGTCCCCCAGCGCCAGGCCGAGCGTTCCCGCGTCCAGTTGCGTATGGCCGCTGAGCGGGGCCTGGCCCTTGAGCCACGCGGTCACCTCGCCGGCATGGACGACCGCGAGTCCGGTCGCGGGGAAGACACGCGACCGAGGAGCCACCGATGCAGGCGCGCTCTCCTCCGGCCACCAGAGGAGTTCCACTCCCAGCCTGACCCGGCCGGCGAGCGCCACCGCGGTCGCCTCCGCACCGCCCCACCTCCCGGCGATCCACGACGGCAGGGTGCAGCGCAACTCCCCGGTGTCGGTGTCGGAGTAGCGCGTGACCTGGCCGGCCGTCGACGGAGCGTCGTAGGCGAACGATCCCGTCTCACGGAAGTCCGGCACTCCGGTCAGGGCCGCCCCCGCGAGGACGGAGTCAAAGGAGGAGAGCATGCCCGCGAGCGGCACGGTCTGGAAGTTCCAGTACGACGGCCCTTCGGGGCTGCCGCCGTCGGTCGCAAGCGGCGCGAAGGCGGGCTTCCCCATGCGGACCGACGCCGCGACGAGCGCAGCCGCCGCCGCCGGGTGGGGCCCCGCCACCGCGAGGGCCGCGGTCGTCGCCGAGCCTGCGACGACCACCGCCTTGTTCGGGTACTTGACCAGTGCCTCCTGCCCCAGTGCGATGGCGCAGGACATCTCGCCCAGGGAACGCACCAGGATGACCTCGCGCGCCTGCTGGAGCGAGGCCTCGAGCGCGGGATCGGCGCCGGGGGCGAGCCAGTCCACGTTCGTTGCCGTGGCGAGCGCGATCTTGGCCTCGTCGGGCAGGTCGGCCACCGGAAGGACCGACGCGGTGACGGCGGCGATATCGGAGGCCATGGCCGCGGCGAACTCCGGGCGCTGCGTCGACAGCCACGCGTAGCCGATCCTCAGCGCACGGGTGGTGAGGCCGCCGCCCGACGTGGGATCCACGGGCTCGCCCAGGAGGACCGTTGCCCGCTGCACGATGCTCCGGTGCGCGGTCGCCAGCGCGGGCGACGGATCCGCCAGCCGCGCACGGGCGGCCGCCACCTGGGCGTCGGAGGTCCACAGGTGGAGTCCCGGCGCACGCGCGGTCCCCAGGTACGCCGCGGGATCGGCCGCCGGGAGCCCGCACCCGCCCGGGATGGGGGTCAGCCCCGCGACGGCGGCCGGCGACACGCCCTCGAGCGCCCGGCTGAGCGCGGCCGGCGTCGTGGCTGCCGGAGGAGGCGCCCAGCGCCGGATCGCCGACATCGCGCGAGCGTGGTCGCGTGTCGCGTGTGCCCCGACCAGCGCCCAGTGGGACTGCTCGCGCGCGTACTCCCGCGCGGGCAGCCTGCCCGCGATCCACGACGTCACCAGGGACCCCGCCCTCTGCCGGCTCTGGCTCAGCGCACTGAGGGCCGATGCGGCCATGCGCGTGGCGTCGAGCAGGGAGCGGGACCGTGTCGACAGCAGGCGCACCCGCCGGCCCACCGCCGTGAGTTCGGCGGCGGTCTTGGCCGCGCCGAGGGCGGCCGATGCGTCGCTCGCGTCCAGGCGCAGGGTGGCGAGGTGCGATCGGACGACGACCCTGTCCTCCTTGGTGAGGCCCGTCACGGCCTTTGAGGTCGCCCTGAGATCGGCGCGCGCGTCGGAGATCATGCCGCGCAGCCGCGCGCGATCCTCGGCGGCAAGCGACGGCGCCGTGGCACAGAGCGGGAGGGCGACGCAGAGCGCGAGCACCGCGGCGGTGCGGCCGAGCCATCGCGCCCCCCGGGCCCCTGTGCCGCTCATCCCGCCACGGTCGCAGGCGTCGCGGGCACGTGGCAACCGGAGGCATCCCGCGCCGCGCGGGCTACCCCTCGGAGGTACCGGGGGCCCCCCACACGGGGAACCAGCGGGTGAGGTCGCCCTCCCACGGGACCTCCCCCTGCAGCAGGTCGCGCACCTGCAGTTCCCGGACGGAATCCCGGCGCTCGCCTTCCTGGGGGGCGAACGGATAGAACGTCCCGCGCTTGTAGAGGTAGACGAGGGCCACGCGGCGACCCTGTGGGTCGCGGAACGGGACGAGGGTGCACAGCAGCTGCGGCCCGAAGCCGTTCTCGGTGAGCGTGACATTCACGGCGTGCAGGTCGGTCACCACGGCCGACAGGTCGGGGGGCTCGGTGGTCACGACCAGCCAGGTGTAGCCGTACGAATCCGGGACGAGGCGCACCCCTGGCCCGCCGCCCGCGTCGAGCAGGGCCGTCACCTCGGCCTCGACATCGGCGAAGGCACGACCCTCCGCGGGCCGGAAGGCGACCGCTCCCTCGCCCGTCGAGACGAGGTCCAGGGAGGCTTGCAGGGAGATGGCCGCCGAGGGCAGGGCGAACAGCGCATCGAGGTTGGGCCGGGCCGGCTTGCGACGCCCGAGGAGCCCGTCGAGGAATCCCATCAGGACGGGGCCATCAGCGCTGGCCGAGCTCCGCCGCGATGCGCGCGAGCTGCTCGAGGCGCTTCTGCAGCGGCGGATGGGTCGACAGGAGCGTCTCGAGCCCGAAGCCTCCCCTCCCGCGCGAGAAGGCGGGCACGAAGGCGAAGGAGCTCACCGGCTCCATCTGCCGAAGGTCGCGCGTGGGGATGGCCGCCATCTCGCCGGAGATCTTCTGCAGGGCGTTCGCCAGCGCCGTGGGGCGCCCCGTGACGTACGCCGCCCCACGATCGGCACCGAGCTCCCGGTAGCGCGAGAGAGCGCGAATGAGAAGGAAGGAGACGAAGTACACCAGGATGCTCACGAGCATGACCACCGCGAAGACGACGAACGTGTTGCTGTCGCGCCGGTCCCGCATCATGGAACCCCACATCGCGGAGCGCACCATGAATCCCGCCAGGATGGCGGTGAACGACGCGATGGTCATGACGGTGACGTCTCGATGCGCCACGTGGGACAACTCGTGGGCGAGGACGCCTTCGAGCTCGTCGCGGTCAAGACGGCGGAGCAGCCCGGTGGTGACCACGATGACGGAGCGCTTCGAGGTGCGTCCGGTCGCGAAGGCATTCGGTGCCTCGCTGTCGGCGATCGCCACCCGGGGCTTCTCCATGTCGGCCATGGCGCACAGTCGATCGACGAGCGCGTGCAGCTGCGGGGCCTGCTCCGGGGTGACGACATGGGCTCGCATCGCCGACATCGCCAGCGAGTCGGAGAACCACCACTGGGCGAGGAGCAGTGCGCCGCTGATGCCCAGCACCAGGATCGCGCTGAAGCCCAGCGAGTAGAGGACGGCGGCCAGGATCACGTAGAGCAGCCCGAGCCCGAACATCGTGAGGAACATGCGGGCGGTGAGACCCCGGTCGACCCCGAATCGCGTGCGTCTCATCTGGGGAGGCGCGACCCCCTCAGGCCTTGTCCTGCTCGATGGCAGGCTTCTCCGCCGAGCCGAGCTCGAGGCGCAGGGCCGCCAGGTCGTTGTCGACCTGCGACTGGTTCGCCATCCGCTCCAACTCCATCGTCAGGTTGTCCTTGCCGACGTTGGAGACGTCCTCGAGGGCCCCCGATGCCACCAGTTCGTCGATGGCCCCCGCCCTCGCCTGCATCTGGGCTGTCTTGTCCTCGGCGCGCTGCACCGCGAGGCCGACGTCGCCCAGTTCGTCGGAGATTCCGGCGAAGGCCTCGTTGATCTTGGTCTGCGCCTCGGCGGCGGAGTACGTGGCCTTGATGGTCTCCTTCTTGGTGCGGAACGCCTCCACCTTCGCCTGCAGTTGCTGCGAGGCGGCCACGAGCTTGTCCTCCTGGTCCTGGAGCTGCGCGAGTTGGACCTGGAGGTCCGCGATCTGGTTCTGCAGCCCGCTCTTGCGGGTGAGGGCCTCGCGCGCGAGGTCCTCACGGCCGCCGGCGAGCGCGGCCTTGGCCTGCTCCTGAAGCTTCGCTGTCTGCTGGTCGAGGTTCGCGATCTGCAGCTCGATGCGCTTGCGGCTCGTGGCGACGTCGGCGACGCCGCGCCGCACCTTCTGGAGCAGCTCGAGCTGCTTCTCGTAGGAGTAGTCCAGGGTCTCGCGGGGATCCTCGGCCTTGTCGAGCGCCTTGTTCGCCTTGGACTTGAAGATCATCGTGAAGCGCTGCCAGAGACCCATGGGTTCCTCCTGCCGAGGGCGTCGTCCCTGCCAGCCTACGGGCAGGCCACCCGGGGACGCCACGGAGCGCCGCCCCGCTGCCCTAGATTGGCCGCATGTTCGGACGCCGCTCCCCCGAGGTGCCCCCCGCGCCGCAGGACGACCCCGCTCCCGCGCCCGGCCAGGGCAAGGGACGCCCGACCCCGACGCGCAAGGAGGCCGAGGCCGCCCGCAAGCAGTCGCTCAAGGTGCCCAAGGACCCCAAGGAGGCGCGGAAGGCCGCGCGCGAGCGGGACAAGCAGGCCCGAGCCGCCTCGCGGGCCGCGCTGATGGCCGGCGACGAGCGAGCGCTCCCCGCCCGGGACCAAGGGCCGGTGCGCGGCTACACCCGGGACTTCGTCGACAGCCGGTTCACGTTCGCGGAGTACTTCATCTTCATCGCGCTGGCGGTCCTGCTCCTCGGCCTCATCCCCAACCCCGTGATCCAGCCGGTCGTCAACCTGGTGTGGTTCTCGCTCATCATCCTCGTGGCCTTCGACACCGTGTACATCCTCTGGCGCCTCAATCGAGCCCTGCGCCAGCGCTTCCCCGACAAGGCCGAGAGGAAGGGTGCGCTGCTCTACGGCACCCTCCGCACGCTGCAACTGCGGCGCTTCCGGCTGCCGCCCCCGCGCGTCAAGCGCGGGCAGCAGCCCCCCGAGCCGACGCGCTGAGCCCCCCGTCGGGTCCTAGGCCGGGTGCAGGCTCATGGGCCCGTACACCTGGCGGTCGTCCTCCCACAGCACGACGGCGTCGACGCCCCCGTCGAGGAGATCCCGCCACGACTCGCCCAGCCACGTCTCCGCGTCGGCCTGGGTGGGGAAGGGCTCGAGCACGGCCGCGGCCGGCACGTCGGCCACCGGGCTTCCCGCGAGGTCGGTGTAGATCCAGGTCCATCCCATGGCACGACGCTACGCCGGAGCGGCCGCCCGCGTGGCCCCTTTGACGGGACGGGGTGACGCGTGGTCGGATGAGGCCACAACCGAATACGCGCCCGACGTCCAGGGGAAGCCGGTGCAAGTCCGGCACTGACCCGCAACCGTGAGCCTCTTCCGAGGCAAGTCGGAGCACCTGGCGGGCGCGAGCGGCTTCGTGGTCGCACCAGCCGGTGCGGGCACCCCGTCGAGGTCTACGGGGCGAGGCTGGACTCCTGGGAGCGCATCTCCCCGGGCGGCCGGCATCGCCAAGTGGGTCGCTCACCCCTGGAGATCACGTGCTCCCGTTCCGCGTCGGAGTCGCCCTTGCGGCGTCCGCCGTCTCGCTCTCCCTCGTCGCCGGCGCGAGCCTTCCCGCGACGGCAGCCCCCGTCCCGGCAGCCCCCGCGAGCGCGGACGACCGCGGCCTCTTCGGAGCCGGCGACCCGACCTACGACGGCGTCTACCGGCAGTCCGCCGCCCTCCTGGGCCTGGCCGCGGCCGGTGCCGAGATCCCGCCCTCGGCCGTGGCGTGGCTGCTGCGGCAGCAGTGCCCCGACGGCTCCTTCGCCGCGTACCGCGCGGACACCTCCGGTCCATGCCCGCCCAGCGATGCCGCGACCTTCACGGGGCCGGACTCCAACTCCACCGCGATCGCCGCGATGGCGCTGCTGGACGGCGGGGCGGCGGTTCCGCGACGCGCCGACCGACTTCGGGCCGGGGCCGCGGCCATCCGCTGGCTGAGGTCGCAGCAGGGCGCCGGAGGAGGCTGGACATGGATCCGCGGCCTGCAGGCCGACTCCGTCTCCACCGCCATGGCCACCGCGGCCATCGGCGCGCCGACCAGCGCGCGACACGACCAGGCCATGCAGTGGCTGCGACGGCACATGAACACCGCCCAGCAGTGTGCCGTCCGCTTCCAGGGTGGCAACGTCGCCGACCCGCTCTCCACCGCGTGGGCGTTCATCGCCACCCAGGGGCCCCTCCCGTACGCGCCCCTGGCCACGGACCGCAAAGGCGTGCGTCCCTGCACCCGCAACGCACCCGTCATCGCCTCGGCGGAGTGGCTCGCGGACAAGCTCATCACCGGCGACGGGCGCATCCCCTCGGCATTCGACGCCGACATCACCGATTGGAACGCCACCGCGCTCGCCACCCTGGGCATGACGCGCAAGCGGGGCTCCGCGCCGGCCATGCGGATGGGACTCCGCGCGCTCCAGCGCAACGTCGACGCCTACGTCGACACCCCCGACGGGGACTCCGCGGCGGCCCTGGGCACGCTCATCATGGTCGCGCACGCCGGACGCGTCGCGCCACGCGACTTCGGCGGCGAGGACCTCGTCGCCCGACTCCTCGCGACCATGCGGCGCTGAGCGACGTGACGATGACGGGTCAGGGCGCGACCGCGGTCGCCGAGCGGGACCGCGGGGCCGGACGCGGCCGCACGTCCGCCGGCCTCGTGTCCCTCGCCGTCATGACGGTCATCGCGTCCGCGCTCGTACTCCCGACGCCGCACGCGCAGGCCGCGTCGTACCGGTACTGGTCGTACTGGACGACGACCGGCGGCGGCTGGGAGTTCTCCCCGGTCGGCGCCGGCTCACGTGTCCCGGAGGATGGCGACGTCGAGGGCTGGCGTTTCGCCGCGTCCGGCGTCACCGGCGACGATGCCCCGCGGACACCGCCGGCCTTCGCCGACGTCTGCCCCGGCCCCGCGCCCGACCCCGAGGCCAAGCGCGTCGCCCTGATCGTGGACCCGGGCGACGGTGCCGACGCCCCTCCCGGGGAGTCCCCGCCGGGTGCCTGGGCCACGTGCGTGGAGGTACCCCCGGAAGCGACCGGCTACGACGTCCTGCGCGCCGCCGCACAGGTCCGCACGGATCGAGGGCTCATCTGCGCGATCAACGACTACCCCGCGCGCGAGTGCGCTGTCGCCGTGGCCGAGGACGCGCCATCGCCCGCCAACGTCGCGGCATCGGAGCCGGCCACCGGGCCGGCCGGCGATCCCAGGGCGACCCTCGCCCCGCAGGCGACCCAGGATCCGACACCGACGACAGCACCCACGGTCGGGGAGTCGCCGGTTCCCACCGCGGACACCACTGCCACCGCGGACCCCGTGCCGACCGCGGACCCGGTGCCGACCGCGGACCCGGTGCCGACCGCCGATGCCACGGGGCCCTCGACGCCCGCCTCAGGGGACCCCCCCACCGGCTCCGCGGCGCCCTCGCCGACGGTCTCCGTCTCGCTCATCTCGACCGCCCCGTCGCAGGGCGGCAAGGGGGGCGGGGGCTCGACGGCCGGGATCATCGCGGCGCTGGCCCTCGCCGCGGTCGGCGTCCTCGGCGCCGCGGCGCTGCTGCGGTCCCGTCGGGGCGAGTCGTGAGCGCGCCCCGCCGGCCCCGGCTGCTGCATCCCGGGGCGTGGTGGCTGTGGGCCGCCTGCCTCGCGGTCGCCGCATCCCGCACGACGAATCCGCTGCTGCTCCTCCTCATCATCGCGGTGTGCGCCTACGTGGTCGCCGCCCGTCGCCCCAATGCCCCCTGGGCTCGGTCCTTCGCCGTCTTCCTGCGACTCGGACTCGTCATCATCGCGGTGCGCGTGGCCTTCCAGGTCCTCATGGGCGCGCCCCTGGGAACGACGGTGCTCTTCACTCTCCCGACGCTCGCGCTCCCCGAGCAGTTCGCCGGCGTCCGCCTCGGCGGAGCGGTCACGCTCGAGAGCGTCGTGGCGTCGCTCTACGAGGGACTGCGCCTGGCGACGATCATCGCGGCCATCGGAGCCGCGAACTCCCTCGCCTCGCCCGCCCGGCTGCTGAAGTCGGTGCCCGCGGCACTGTATGAGCTGGGCGTCTCGCTCGTCGTCGCCCTCACCTTCGCCCCCCAGCTCGTCGGCGACCTCGAGCGAGTGCGCCAGGCACGCCGCCTGCGCGGGCGCCCCACCCGCGGCATGCGCGGGCTGGCCGGAGCCGCCGTCCCGGTCCTCGAGGATGCCCTGGAGAGGTCGGCGGCCCTCGCCGCCGCGATGGACTCCCGCGGATACGGCCGCACCGCCGCGAACCCGGCCAGCCCGCGGCTCGCCCAGCGCACGGCGTCCGCCGCGCTCCTCCTGGGTCTCGTCGCGGCCCTCGTGGGCTGCTACGGGCTGCTCGACGCGACCGCGCCCGCGCTCCTCGGACTCCCCATGCTCGTCGTCGGCCTCGGCCTCGCCGTCGCGGGCCTGTTCCTCGCGGGACGCCGCTCCGTGCGCACGCGGTATCGGCCGGACCCGTGGGCACTGCCGGAGTGGGGAGTGGCCGCCTGCGGACTCGCGACCGCGACCGCGTACGTCGCCGCCGGGATGACCGGCGTCCCGGGGCTCGCCGGGCCCGTGGACCCGCTCGCATGGCCCGCGGTCCCGCCTCTCCTCGTCGCGGCGACGCTCCTCAGCCTGCTGCCGGCCTGGATCGCACCGCCGCTGCCCACCGCGCCGCAACGGCAGACGGAGCCGCAGCGGGAGCCGACGCCCGAGGCGGTGGTGTCGTGATCCGCTTCGACCGCGTCACCGTCACCTATCCCGACCAGGACCTCCCCGTCCTCAGCCAGGTCGACCTGCATGTCGGTGAAGGCGAACTCGCGCTCGTGGTCGGCCCCACCGGCGGTGGCAAGTCGACCCTCCTGCGCGCGATCAACGGGCTCGTCCCGCACTTCACCGGGGGGACCCTGGCCGGTCGCGTCACCGTCGCCGGGCGCGACACCGCCACGCACCGACCGCGGGACCTCGCCGACGTCGTCGGGGTCGTCCCGCAGGACCCGATGTCGTCCTTCGTCACCGACAGCGTCGAGGAGGAGCTGGCCTACGCGATGGAGAGCCTCGGCGTCGGGCAGGCCGTGATGAGGCGGCGCGTGGAGGAGACCCTGGACCTCCTCGGCCTCGCCGAGGTTCGCGACCGCGCGATGCTGACGCTCTCCGGGGGGCAGCGGCAGCGGGTCGCCATCGGGGCGGCGCTCACCGCTCACCCGAGGGTGCTCGTCCTCGACGAGCCCACCAGCGCCCTCGACCCCGGCGCCGCGGAAGAGGTCCTGGCCGCCCTGCAGCGACTCGTGCACGACCTGGGGATCACCGTGGTCCTCGCGGAGCACCGCCTGGAGCGCGTGCTGGAGTACGCGGATCGCGTCGTGCTCGTCCCCGGCGGCGGCCGGCCCGTCGTCGTCGGCGAGCCCGCGGCCGTCATGGAGACCGCGCCGGTCGCACCGCCCGTGGTGCGGCTCGGACGGCTCGCCGGATGGCATCCGGTGCCCCTGTCGGTGCGCGACGCCCGGCGCCGGGCCGGCGACCTGCGCGCCGCGCTGTCGGCGCGCGCATCGGCGGTGACCTCCGTGCAGCCCCGGGTTCCCGCACGCGAGGACGTCGCCGCCGTGGTCGTCGTCTCGCAAGCAGAGGCGTCGTACGGCCACGTCCGTGCACTGCGCGGGGTGACCCTCGACGTCCGCCGAGGGGAGATCGTCGCGGTGATGGGACGCAACGGAGCGGGCAAGTCCACGCTCCTCTCCGCACTCGTGGGCGTGCGCGGGCTGGACCGCGGCGAGGTACGGGTGACCGGGACGGACCCCGCGGGCCTCACCGGACCTCAGCTCATCGGGCGGGTCGGCCTGGTGCCGCAGGACCCCGCGGACCTGCTCGGGCGCGACACCGTCGATGCCGAGTGCCGGGACGCCGACCGCGACGCGCACGCCGAGACCGGGACCACGCGCCGCCTGCTCGCCCGGTTCGCCCCTGAGATCGACGGCGCGCAGCACCCCCGGGACCTGTCCGAGGGGCAGCGACTGGCCCTCGCGCTCGCGATCGTCCTCGCTGCCGGACCGGCGGTCGTCCTCCTCGACGAGCCCACGCGCGGCCTGGACTACCCCACCAAGGAGCGGCTCGTCGCGATCCTCCGCGGCCTCGCCGATCAGGGCCACGCCATCGTCGCTGCGACACATGACGTGGAACTCGTCGCGGAGCTCGCGACGCGCGTGGTCGTCCTGGCCGACGGGGAGGTCGTCGCCGACGGCCCGACCGCCGACGTCGTCGTCGGCTCGCCGCTCTTCGCCCCCCAGGTGGCCAAGGTACTCGCCGACGTCAGCCTCGCGTCGGGAGGCGGCATGAGTGCCGACGGGGACATCCCTCTCACCGTGTCCGGCGTGCGCGCGGCCCTGGCGGTGGCGGGATGACGCCCGCCGTGCGCATGGGCCCACTGTCGTGGGCGGCGGTGGGGATCGCGTCGCTCGTCGGAGTCATCGCCTTCGCGTGGCCCTTCCTCGCCGAGCCGGCGTCGACGGCCGTGGCCCACGCCACCGACGCGCCGTGGATCTTCGCCGCGGTCGTCCCGCTCGTCCTCCTCGTCGTCCTGGCGCAGGTCGCCGACGGCGGCATGGACGCGAAGTCGATCGCCATGCTCGGGGTGCTCACCGCTGTCATCTGCGTCCTGCGGCCCCTCGGTGCCGGGACCGCCGGACTGGAGCCGATCTGGTTCATCCTCGTCCTGGGCGGGCGCGCCCTCGGCCCCGGCTTCGGGTTCTCCCTCGGATCCCTCTCCCTCGTCGCCTCCGCCCTCATAACCGGCGGTGTGGGCCCGTGGCTGCCGTTCCAGATGCTGGCGGCGGCGTGGGTCGGCCTCGGCGCGGGGCTCCTGCCCCCCGCGCAGGGACGCCGGGAGATCGCCATGACCGCCGCGTACGGCGCGATCGCGGCACTGGTCTACGGGCTGCTCATGAACCTGTGGTTCTGGCCGTTCATCGGAGGTCTCGCCGTCTCCGGGTACGCCTCCGGGCTCTCCTTCGTGCCGGGCGGACCGATCTCCGACAACCTGGTGCGGTGGCTGCTCTTCTCCGCGGCGACGTCGTGGGGCTTCGACATCCCCCGCGCGGTGCTCACCGCTGTCCTCATCGCCGTCCTCGGGCGCCCCGTCCTCAACGCGCTGCGGCGAGCGGGCCGACGCGCGGCCTTCGCTCCGAGCGTCGACTTCGCTCCCTCCCCGGCCCCCGAGCCCGCCGGGCGCCCGTCGTGATGGAGGTCCTGGTGCTCGGAACCGGCGCGGCTGACGGCTGGCCGAGCCCCTTCTGCGCGTGCACGTCCTGCCGTGACGCGCGCGACCGGCGCCGCGTGCGTCAGCCGACCGCCGCCCTCCTCGACGGCCGGATCCTCCTCGATGCCGGGCCCGCCGTCCCCGCCGCCGTGGCGCGCGCGCGGAGGTCGCTGCGCGAGGTGCACCACATCCTCGTGACCCACGCGCACCACGACCACCTCGATCCCGCGCTCCTGCTGTCGCTGGACTGGGTCCCGACCGCCCACACCGTCCACGTGTGGGGACCTCCCGCCGTCGTCGACGCCTGCCGGCCCTGGGTCGGGCCGTCGACGCCCGTCGAGCTCCACGTCGCGAGGGCTGGCGACACCCTGGCGCTGGCCACGCCCGAGGGCACATGGCATGCGCGCGCACTCCCGTCGAGCCACGATCCCGGACTCCACGGGGGCGCGCACGACGCCCTCGCCGCCGGGGCACTGATGTACGACGTGACGGGTCCGGGAGGCGCACGAGTGCTGTATGCCACCGACACCGGCCCGCTCCCCGCGGCCGTCCTCGGGGAGCTGCGAGCCGCGGCGTTCGACACGGTGCTCATCGAGGAGACCTTCGGGGACCGGACCGACCATCGCACGGGCCACCTCGACCTCGAGAGCCTCCCCCTGCAGGTGGACGCCCTGCGTGCGTGCGGCGCCATCACCCCGGCCACCGACGTCGTCGCCGTGCACCTCGGACATCACAACCCCCCCGAGCCGGAACTGCGCGAACGACTGGCCAAGTGGGGAGTGCGGCTCGTCGACGACGGGACCGTGCTCGGCCGACGCGAGCGCACCCTCGTGATCGGCGGTGCGCGATCGGGCAAGTCGGGCGAGGCCGAGCGTCGCGCGCTCGGCTACCCCCGCGTGACCTACGCGGCCGCGGCCGGGCCGCGCCCGGGGGACCCGGAGTGGGCCGAGCGCGTCGCCGCCCATCGCGCGCGCCGTCCGCGCCACTGGCACACGGTCGAGGGCCACGCTGCGGTGAGCGCCGCCATCCGGCGGGCGGGGCCCGCGGAGGCGGTCGTGGTCGACTGCCTGACCCTCTGGCTCACCGGCATCCTCGACGACGCGTCGGGCGGCGACTGGGAGAGGGCCGGGCGCGCTGCTCTCCGGGCGGCGGCGGAGGCGGCCGGCAAGGACCTCGTCGATGCCGTCGAGTCGTCCCGGGGCGCGGTGATCCTGGTGACCAATGAGGTGGGGCAGGGCATCGTGCCGACCACGGCGGCAGGTCGATGGTTCGTCGACCTGCAGGGGCGGCTCAACCAGGACGTCGGGCGCGCCTGCGATGACGTCGTGCTCATGGTGGCCGGCCGCGGGTTCACCGCCGCCGCGATCCACGCCGGAGGCAGCGCCTGATGGACCTCGAGGATCTCGCCGCCGACATCGACTGGCCCGACCGGGAGGCAGCCCGCGCGGCGCAGCAGCGCTGGGACGCGCTGACGAAGCCCGCCGGGTCGCTCGGACGACTCGAGGACGTGGGGACCTGGTGGTGCTCGACGCGCGGAGCCTGCCCTGCGCCTCCCCCCGCCGACCCCGTCCTCCTGCTCGTCGCGGGGGACCATGGCGTCGCCAGCGCGGCCGGCACATCGGCGTACCCCCCGGAGGTCACCGCGCAGATGGTGCGCGCGTTCCTGCGGGGGGAGGCGGCGGCCAACGCCCTCGCCCGCTCCGCCGGGGCGCGGGTGCGCGTCGTCGATGCCGGGGTGGACGCGGACCCGGACTACGCCGCGGACCTGGCACCGGGCGTCGCCACCGACCGGGTCAGGAGGGGCTCGGGGTCGATCGACCGCGAGGACGCCATGTCCCTCGAGGAGGCGGAGCGGTCCGTGGCCCTCGGAGTGACCATCGTCGACGACGAGGTCGATGCGGGCGCGGACCTCCTGCTTCTCGGCGACATGGGCATCGGCAACACCACGGTGAGCGCCGTCGTCACCGCTCTCCTCGCCCCCGGCGACGTCGTGGCCCTCGTCGGCCGAGGCACCGGCATCGACGACGCGACCTGGATGCGCAAGTGCGCGGCGGCGCGCGACGCGGTGCGCCGCGGGCGCCCCGATAAGGGGGCTCCGCTGGAACTGCTCGCGCGCGTGGGCTCGCCCGACCTCGCCGTCATGACGGGGGCCCTGCTGCGTGCCGCGGCCCGCCGCACGCCCGTCATCCTCGACGGCCCGCTCACGTCGGCCGCCGCGCTCGTGGCGCATCGTGTCGCCTACAAGTCCCGCGAGTGGTGGCTCGCCGCTCACCTGTCGGCGGAGCCTGCGCACGCCGCGGCGCTCGCGCGACTGGACCTCGCTCCCCTGGTCGACCTCCGACTGCGCCTCGGAGAGGGCAGCGGAGCACTCCTCGCGCTCCCGCTCGTGCGCGCCGCCGCCGCGACACTGCAGGAGATGCGCACCTTCGCGGAACTCGGGGTGAGTGGCCCCGATGCGCTCCCGGGGCAGCCGGCGACGTGAACGCGCTCCGCCTCGCGGTCGGGACCTTCACGATCTTCCCCACGCGCCCCGTGCCGACGCCCATCGACCGGGCGACCGCACGCGGCGCGATGCTCCTCGCTCCCGCGATCGGGCTGCTCCTCGGCGCGCTCGCCGCCGCAGTCCTCCAGGGGGTGCGCTGGATAGGGGCCTCGGCGTACGACGACCTGCTCGGCGCCGCGCTCGCGGTCGCCGTGCTCGCCTACCTCACCCGCGCGCTCCATCTCGACGGGCTCGCCGACACCGCCGACGCGCTGGGCAGCGGCAAGGACGCTGACGCCGCCCTCGCGATCGCACGCCGCGGCGACGTCGGCGCCTTCGGGGTCGCCGCCCTGGTCCTCACGCTCCTGGTCGAGGTGGCGGCCATCGCGGCCGCGGGCGCCGCTGGCCAGGGCACGGTCGCGCTCGTCATCGGTGTCGCCCCCGGGCGACTCGCCGCAGCCTGGGGGTGCGCGCACGGCCTCCCCGCAGCACGTCCCGACGGGCTGGGAGCGCTGGTCGCCGGCACCGTCCCACGCGTCGGCGCCGCGCTGTGGACCCTCGCGCTCGTGGGCCTCGCCTTCGCCCTGTCCCTGGCATCGGGGCTTCCCGCCGCCCGCGCCGCGCTGGTCTCCGGCCTCGCCGTGGTGGGGGGCCTGCTGTGCGCCCTGCTCCTCGTGCGGCGGTGCGTGCGACGCCTCGGCGGCATCACCGGCGACGTGCTCGGCGCGGCCACGGAGTCGGCCACGGCACTCGCCTTCGTGATCATCGCCCTGGGCGCTACGGTCGGGCCATGACCCTTCGCGAGACGCCGCTTCACTCCCGGCACGTGGACCTCGGCGCGAAGCTGGCCGACTTCGGCGGCTGGGAGATGCCGATCGAGTACTCCGGGACCGTCGCCGAGCACACCTCGGTCCGCGAGGACGTCGGCGTCTTCGACGTGAGCCACATGGGATACGCCGAGATCCGGGGGCCCGGAGCGTCCGGATGGCTCAACACGGTCCTCGCCAGCGACATCGCTCGCATCGGCAGCGGGCAGGCGCAGTACTCGCTGCTGTGCGACGCATTCGGCGGTGTCATCGACGATCTCCTCGTCTACCGCGTCAGCGACGACGATCTCTTCATCGTCCCCAACGCGTCCAACTCCGACGCGGTGGTCGCGACCCTGCGCGAGGCGGCGCAGGGCACCGGGATCGACGTCGACGATCGCCGCGAGACCGTGGGGATCCTCGCCGTGCAGGGGCCCAACAGCGATCGCGTCCTGGAGTCCGTCGGCCTGCCACGCGGGCACGACTACATGACGTTCGTGCGCGCGGACTGGCGAGGGGCCCCGGTGGTGGTGGCGCGCACCGGCTACACCGGTGAGCGGGGCTATGAGGTGATCGTTCCCGCCGACCGGCTGGTGGACCTGTGGGATGCGGTCGTCGACGCCGGCGCGACGCCCGCCGGGCTCGGGGCACGCGACACGCTCCGCACCGAGATGGGCTACCCCCTCCACGGCCACGAGCTCTCCCTGGACATCAGCCCCGTGCAGTCACGGGCCGGGTGGGCCAGCGGCTGGGACAAGGCCGCCTTCCACGGCCGCGACGCACTCGTCGCGGAGAAGTCCGCCGGACCCCGTCGGGTGCTGCGGGGGCTCCTCGCCCAGGAGCGGGCCATTCCCCGCGCCGGCATGGCGGTCTCGCGGGACGGCGTGGTCGTGGGCGAGCTCACCAGCGGCACCTTCTCCCCCACCCTGAAGCAGGGCATCGGCCTGGCGCTGCTGGAGCCGTCGGTGGCCGACGGCGACGAGGTGCTCGTCGACGTACGCGGCCGTCAGGCCCGATTCGTCGTGACGAAGCCACCCTTCGTCGCTCCGCACGTCCGCTGAGGCCCGTCGTTGCCCTAGGGTCCCCCCATGACGACCGTCTCCCTCACCACCGCTCCCGTCACGACGCTCGATGTCGACGCCCTCGTCATCGGCATCACCGCCGAGGCCAGGAAGCACGTCGACGGGCCGCCCGCCCTCCCCGACGACGTGCGGCGGGAGATCGACCGCATGCTCGAGCAGGTCGGGGCGACGGGCAAGCTCGGCGAGGTGACGCGCATCCCCAGCGAGGGCCTGGTCAGGGCACCGATGATCGTGGCCGTCGGCCTGGGCGACGTGCGGATCCTCGACGACGAGAAGGTGCGCCGTACCGCCGGGACGGCCATTCGCAGCCTTGCCGGCGTGCGATCCGCCGCCATCGTCGTCACGTCCCCCGACGGGCCGAGGGTCGAGGCGATCGCCACGGGCGCCCTCCTCGGCAACTACGCGTTCCACGACTTCCGCGGCGTGAGCGCGCCCGCGCAGTCGGCGCCGCTCGAGCGGATCCTCATCACCGGCAGCCCACGCGACGAGGCCCAGCGCGCGGCTCTCGAGCGGGCGCGGATCATCTGCGACTCGATCTGCCTGGCCCGCGACCTCGTGAACACTCCGCCGTCCGCGCTCTCCCCCGAGGAGGTCGCCCACGCCGCCATCGACGCCGTCGAGGGCCTCCCGGTGCGCGTCGAGGTCTGGGACGAGACGGGCCTCGCGGAACTGGGCTGCGGCGGAATCCTCGGAGTGGGCCAGGGATCGGCGAATCCCCCGCGCCTGGTGCGCATGGAGTACTCGCCGCGCGGCGCCCGGCGGACTCTGGCGCTGGTGGGCAAGGGCATCACCTTCGACACCGGCGGCATCTCCATCAAGCCGGCGCAGCACATGGATGCCATGAAGGCGGACATGAGCGGAGCCGCGGCCGTCATCGCCGCGATGCGCGCCATCGCCCGCCTTCGCGTGCCCGTGCGCGTCGTCGGCTGGGTGCCGACAGCCGAGAACATGCCCGGCGGGCGCGCGCAGCGGCCCGGCGACGTGCTCACCACCTACGGCGGCCACACCGTCGAGGTTCTCAACACCGACGCGGAGGGTCGCCTCATCCTCGCCGACGCCCTGGAGATGGCGGCGGAGGAGGGGCCGGACCTCATCGTGGACGCCGCAACCCTGACGGGTGCGCAGAGCATCGCGCTGGGCAAGCGCACATCAGGCGTCATGGGACGGCCGGATGAGGCGCGTGACGGGGTGTGGGCCGCATCGCAGCGCGCCGGGGAGCTCATGTGGCATATGCCCATCCCCGAGGAACTGCGGCCCTCCCTGGACTCCCCGGTCGCGGACATCGCGAACATCGGCGAGCGGATGGGCGGAATGATGACCGGCGCCGCCTTCCTCGCCGACTTCGTGCCCGAGGACACCCCCTGGGTGCACCTCGACATCGCGGGCCCGGCGTACAACGACGGCTCTGCATACGGGTACACCCCGAAGGGCGGTACGGGGGCCGCGGTGCGCACGTTCGTGCAGGTGGCCGAGGACATGGCGGACGGCACGCTGCCCTGATTCCCGGGGCCGCATCGCCCGGTGACAGGATGATCCCCGAGCCACCCGAGGGGAGACCTGCGCCATGCCCGACTTCGACCTCGTCATCCTCGGGGGCGGCAGCGGAGGCTACGCCTGCGCCCTGCGCGCCTCTCAACTCGGCCAGTCGGTCGCCCTCATCGAGAAGGGCCGCCTCGGGGGGACCTGCCTGCATCGGGGATGCATCCCGACCAAGGCCCTGCTCCACGCCGCCGAGGTCGCGGACGCGACACGGGACAGCGAGGACTTCGGCGTCCGCGCCGCGTTCGAGGGCATCGACATGAAGAAGGTCAACGACTACCGCGACGGAGTCGTCGGTCGCCTATACAAGGGCCTGCAGGGCCTGGTCAAGAGCCGCAATGTCACGTTCGTCGAGGGCGAGGGACGGCTCACCTCGCCGAACACAGTCACTGTCGACGGGACCCCGTACACGGGCAAGAACGTCGTCCTCGCGACGGGTTCCTACGCGCGCACGATCCCCGGCCTCGAGATCGGCGGTCGCATCATGACCTCCGACCAGGCACTCACCTTGGACTACGTCCCCGAGCGCGTCATCGTCCTCGGAGGCGGCGTGATCGGTGTCGAGTTCGCGAGCGTGTGGAAGTCCTTCGGAGCCGACGTGACCATCATCGAGGCCCTCCCGCGACTCGTGCCCGCGGAGGACGAGTCGATCTCCAAGGCCTTCGAGCGCGCCTACCGTAAGCGGAAGATCGACTTCAAGACCGGGGTGAAGTTCCAGTCCGCCACCCAGGACGGCCAGGGCGTGCATGTCACGTTGGACAACGGGGAGACCCTGGACGCCGACCTCCTGCTGGTCGCTGTCGGCAGGGGCCCCGCGACCGCAGGGCTCGGGTTCGAGGAGGCCGGGGTCGCCATGGACCGCGGCTGGGTCCTTGTCGACGACCGTCTGCGCACCAACGTCCCCGGCGTCTTCGCCGTCGGAGACATCACCCCCGGGCTGCAACTCGCCCATCGCGGCTTCCAGCAGGGCATCTTCGTGGCCGAGGAGATCGGCGGGCTCAGTCCTCGGGTCATCAGCGACGTCGACATCCCGCGCGTGACGTACTCCGAGCCCGAGGTCGGGTCGGTGGGCCTCACCGAGGCGCAGGCGCGGGAGAAGTACGGCGACGACGTGGCCGTCTACGAGTACAACCTCGGTGGCAATGGCAAGAGCCAGATCCTCTCCACGTCTGGCTTCATCAAGCTCGTGCAGCGCAAGGACGGCCCGGTGGTCGGGATCCACATGATCGGGGCGCGCATCGGCGAGCAGATCGGCGAGGCGCAGCTCATCGTCAACTGGGAGGCCTACCCCGAGGATG
>JBJTJS010000369.1:0-27092 GCA_046096085.1 bacterium | reverse complement strand
GCGCCTGCGTCGGGCCGGCGACGTGCCCGAGGCCACGGTGAGCCGCCTTCCGATCTACCACCGTGCACTCCAGACCCTCCGGGACCAGGGGACCCAGACGGTCTCCTCCCAGCGCCTGGCCGAGCTCAGCGGGGTGACGAGCGCGCAGTTGCGCAAGGACCTGTCCTACCTCGGGTCGTTCGGGACCCGCGGGGTCGGCTACCAGGTCGCCTACCTTCACTCGCGGATCGCCGACTGGCTGGGCGCGGGCAACGACCGCGAGGTCGTCATCGTCGGCATCGGCAACCTCGGGCATGCCCTGGCGTCGTATCGCGGTCTCGCCGAGCGCGGATTCCGCGTGGTCGCACTCATCGACATCGACCCGTCACGAGTGGGCCGCCCCGTCGACGTGGGCGACAGCACGCTGCGCATCAGGCCGCTGGGCGACCTCGCCGAGGTGGCCCGGCGAGCGCAGATCGCCGTGATCGCCACCCCCGACGCGGCCGCGCAGTCAGTGTGCGACCGCCTCGTCGAGGCGGGCATCCGCAACATCCTGACGTTTGCACCCGGGGTGCTCAACGTCCCCGAGGGCGTCGAAGTGCGCCGCGTCGACGTAGGCCTCGAGCTGCAGATCCTCGCCTTCCGAGAACGCCAGCAAAGGGCGGTGAGCGCATGAGCTCCCGTCCCCGCCCCAGACCGTCCCGACCCGACTACCGCAAGGGGGAGGTCACGCCGTGACCACCGCACGCACCAAGAAGAAGCTCGGCACCGTGGCCTTCGTCGCCGCAGGCCCGGGCGATCCCGAGCTCATGACGCTGCGGGGAGCCGATCTCCTGCGCACGGCCGACACCGTGATCGCGGACTCCGACGCCCTCGGGCTCGCCGAGGGCTTCGCCGGCCCGCGGACCCAGGTGGTGGCGACCGTCGACGCCAAGGGCATCCCCCTCGACCATGCCGGTCGGGCCAAGCTCATCGTCGAGGCCGCCCGCGAGGGGCAGCGCACCGTCCGGCTGCTCTCCGGCGACCCCGTCCTCGACGGGTCCCTCGCCGTCGAGGCGGCCGCCCTGCACAAGGCCAAGGTGCCGTTCGAGATCGCGCCCGGCGTGAGCCTCGTCACCGCGGTGCCGGCCTACGCCGGCTTCGGCCTGACCGGCCGTCGCAGCCGCGAGGTGCACATCGTGTCCGTGAGCGATCCCGACATCGACTGGGTGCCCCTCGCCGACGACCGTGTCACGGTCGTCGTCGTCGACGGCGCCGACGCCGCCCCCACCATCGCGAAGGAGCTCATCAGCGCTGGTCGCCCGCCGGCCACCCCGATCGCGATCACGCGCGGAGGCACCACCGTCGAGCAGCGGTCCATCGTGTCCACTCTCGAGGACGTTCCGGCGGCGACCAAGTCCGCCAAGCAGGCCGGGCCGGGGATCGTCGTCATCGGCGAGGTCGTCACGCAGCGCGAGCGGATGTCGTGGTTCGAGGTCAAGCCGCTGTTCGGGTGGCGCGTCCTCGTGCCGCGCACCCAGGACCGCTCCGACGACCTCCTCGAGCGCCTGGTGCGCCTCGGGTCCATCCCCGTCGAGGTCTCCACCATCTCCGTCGAGCCCCCGCGGACTCCGCAGCAGATGGAGCGCGCCGTCAAGGGCCTGGAGGAGGGCCGGTACAGCTGGATCGGCTTCACCAGCGTCAACGCCGTCCGGGCGGTGCGGGAGAAGGTCGCGGAGTACGGCCTCGACGCGCGGGTGTTCTCCGGGCTTCGTGTCGCGGCGGTCGGGCAAGACACCGCGGACGCGCTCGTGGCCTTCGGCGTCAATCCCGACCTCGTGCCCGAGGGCGAGCAGACCACCCAGGCCCTCCTCGACTTCTGGCCGGCGTACGACTCGACGCTCAATCCCATCAACCGGGTGGTCCTGCCCCGTGCCGACATCGCGACCGAGACCTTGGCCGCCGGGCTCACCGAGCTCGGGTGGGAGGTCGAGGACATCACGGCTTACCGCACGGTGCGGGCAGCCCCGCCGCCAGCCGAGACGCGCGAGGCCATCAAGTCCGGGGGCTTCGACGCGGTCCTCTTCACGTCGAGCAGCACCGTGCGCAATCTCGTGGGCATCGCGGGCAAGCCGCACGCCACGACGGTGGTGGCGTGCATCGGGCCCCAGACGGCGAAGACGGCCGAGGAGCACGGCCTGCGGGTGGACGTCCTCGCCGACGAGCCGACGCACGCTGCCCTCGCGGAGGCCCTCGCCCAGCACGGCGAGGAGCTGCGCGACGCGGCCGCCGAGGCCGGCGAGTCCTCGTGGCGCCCGAGCCGCCGGCGTGCGGCGGCCCGCCGCAAGGCCACGTGAGCGACGACACCACCGTGGTGCACGTCCTGCGCCATGGCGAGGTCCACAATCCCGAGGGCGTCCTCTACGGTCGGCTGCCCGGCTTCCGCCTCTCCGACCGCGGGGAGCAGATGGCCGAGCGCGTGGCGAAGGCGATGCATGATCGCGACGTCACCTACATCGTGTCGTCGCCGCTGGAGCGCGCGCAGCAGACCGCCGCGCCGATCGCGGCAGTCCACGGCCTCGACATCGCCACCGACGAGCGCCTCATCGAAGCCGGCAACGTCTTCGAGGGCCAGCGCGTCGGGGTCGGCGACGGGGTCCTGCGGACGCCCTCGGCGTGGCGGCACCTGTGGAACCCCTTCACTCCGTCCTGGGGGGAGCCGTACCGCGAGATCGCCGACCGCATGTCCCAGGCCGTCCTCGCCGCGCGCGACCAGGCCCGCGGCCATGAGGCGCTCATCGTGAGCCACCAGCTGCCCATCTGGATCGCCCGGCTGCACGCGGGCAACGAGCGCCTCTGGCACGACCCGCGCAAGCGCGAGTGCTCCCTGGCATCGGTGACGTCATTCCACTTCGACGGCGACCGCCTCGCGGAGATCGCCTATGACGAGCCGGCACGCGACCTGCTGCCGGGTGGTTCCGGCGCGGGGCCGCGCGGCGCTTGAGGCCGCCCCACGGGACTGCTCGGCCGGTCCGACGGCGACCTGGCTCGCCCTGCGGGACGGCTCGGCCGGCTCGTCGGCGATGACGCGAGCGTGGCAGCATCGAAGGATGACCGGGCGCGGCGTGGCCTCAGGCCTCCTGGCCGCCGTGGTCGCCCTCGCCCTGGCGGCGTGCGGCGCGAGCTCGGCGGGCCAGTCGGGCACCGCATTCGTCGCCGGCGATGGATCGATCGTGGTCCTCGATCCCACGCAGCGCCAGCCGGCGCCCGCCCTGGCCGGGCCCACCCTGGAGGGCGGCACCTGGGATCTCGCCGACCATCGCGGGGAGGTCGTCGTCCTCAACGTGTGGGCGTCGTGGTGCGCGCCCTGCCGGGCGGAGGCACCCGTGCTGCAGGCGCTGTGGGAGGAGTTCGAGGGGCAGGGCGTGCAGTTCGTCGGCCTGGACACCCGCGACGCCGCGGCCCCGGCCACGGCGTTCGTCGAGCGCTACGGCATCACGTACCCCAACCTCGTGGACACCAGCGGGCAGCTGCAACTCCTCTTCGGCGACACCCTGCCCCCGCAGGCCATCCCCTCGACGCTTCTCGTCGACCAGGAGGGGCGCGTGGCCGCCCGGGTCCTGGGCAAGGTGAGCGAGGCGGGACTGCGGGCGCTCATCGACTCCCTGCTCGACGAGCAGGCGACGACGTGAGCGGCCGACCGGCGTGAACGGCATTGCCGAGACCGTCGCCTCGGGGAGCCTGCTCCTCGCGATGCTCGTGGCGTTCGCGGCGGGCGTGCTCTCGTTCGTCAGTCCGTGCGTGCTGCCCCTCGCTCCCGGCTACCTGTCCTACGTGACGGGTCTCACGGGCGCCGAGCTCGCCGAGGGCGCGACGGGCAAGCGCAGCAGGGTGCTCCTCGGAAGCGTGCTCTTCGTCGTGGGGTTCTCTGTGGTGTTCGTGTCGTACGGCGTGCTCTTCGGCGGCCTCGGGGGACTGCTGCTGCAGTACCAGGACATCGTGAACCGGGTGCTGGGCGTGGTCGTCATCGTCATGGGGCTGGCGTTCATGGGTGCGATCCCGGGGCTGCAGCGGGAATGGCGCATCCACCGGATGCCGGCGTACTCGGTGTGGGGGGCTCCCCTGCTGGGCATCCTCTTCGGTCTCGGGTGGACCCCGTGCATCGGGCCGACGCTCACCGTCGTGCAGACGCTGGCCTTCACCGAGGCCAGCGCTGCGCGCGGGGCCTTGCTGTCCTTCGTCTACTGCCTGGGGCTCGGCCTGCCGTTCATCCTGCTCGGCCTGGCGTTCCGGGCCGCTGCGGGGACCCTGGGGTGGCTGCGACGCCACTCGGTGGGGATCGAGCGCTTCGGCGGGGCCATGCTCGTGATCATCGGGGTCCTGCTCGTCACCGGGCTGTGGACCCAGGCCACGATCTGGATGCGCACGGTGATCCCTGGCTTCGAGACAGCCCTCTAGGGGACGAGACCGCGGCGCTCCGGCCGGTGGGCGTCGGACGACCCGCTAGCGCAGCCGGTCGAAGAGGCCGCCCCAGAAGCGCGGCGCGGGGACCTGCTCGCCCGGGGCGAGGCTGTCGCGGAAGAGCATCGTGCCGGGGAGGCGCAGGAGCCCGGTGTCGTAGCCGACGCGGTCGCTGCCGAGCTCCTCCTCCAGAAGGGCGGCCAGCGTCTGCATGCCGACGCGCTCCTCGGGAGTGGTCGGATCGCCGCGCACGATGACGCGCACCGACGCCCACTCCTCGGCGGTCGCGTCGGCCTCGGCCTGGGCGATCACCTCGCCGGCGATGCGCGCGCGATCCTGCGTCGCCGCCTGGATGGACTCGAGCGCGGCCACGAGCGAGTCGCCCTCGGGGTCCGGGAGCGTCACGTCGACGGCGTACGTGGTGCTGTCGTCTCCGCGGACGGCGACGAGGCCCTCGGGCGAGACGATGAGTGCGAGGGGCAGGTCGCGGAACGTCGTCGCGCCCAGGGAGCCGTAGTCGGTGGCGGGGGCGGCGGCCGCCTGCGCTGCCGGCGGCAGTGCCACCGCGAAGGCCACGGCGGCGAATCCGGCGACGGTGGAGGCCAGGGCGGTGCGCGTGCGCATGCTCCTACGGTAACCCGAAAGGCGCCCGGAGGGGAGCCCCGCCAGACTGGTGACGATGAGTACCGCCGAGGTCATCGAGGTCAGCGAGCCGTCAGGGCCGCCGCCCATGGGGGCGGGGGCCTTCGCTCGCTGGTGCTGGCGCCAGCTCACCAGCATGCGGGTGGCCCTCATCCTGCTGTTCCTGCTCGCCCTCGCCGCCATCCCCGGGTCCGTCCTGCCCCAGAACGGCACGGACCCGATCCGCGTCGACGAGTGGATCGCGGGCAACCCCACGTGGGGCCCGCTGCTGGAGCGCCTCGGCTTCTTCGACGTGTACGCCGCGCCCTGGTTCGCGGCGGTGTACCTGCTGCTCTTCGTGTCCGTCATCGGGTGCGTCGTCCCGCGCACGCGGCTGCACTGGAGGGCGATGCGGGCCGCTCCGCCCCCGGCGCCGCGGCGGCTCGACCGCCTGGCCGGTCATCGCACGTGGGTCGTCGCGAACGAGACGCCGGCGCAGGTCCTCGACGCCTCGGCCGCGCACCTGCGCGGATGGCGGCTCGCGCGCGGCGACGGGTGGCTCGCGGCGGAGCGCGGGTACCTCCGCGAGACCGGCAACCTGCTCTTCCACGCCGCGCTCATCGCGCTCCTTGTGTCGATCGCGTACGGCGCGCTCTTCGGCTGGCGCGGGAACGTCATCGTGCGCGAGGGGTCCGGCTTCTCCGACACGCTGACGCAGTACGACGCGTGGGGCGGGGGTCGGCTGGTCGATCCGGCGGGCCTGCCGCCGTTCTCCTTCGTCCTCGAGGACTTCCGGGTGGAGTTCGAGCGATCGGAGTCCCAGCGCGGTGCCCCGCGGCTCTTCGAGGCCGATCTCGCCCTCACGCCCAGTCCGGGAGAGGCCACGGAGTCGGTGGTGGTCCGCGTCAACGAGCCCCTCAGCGTCGGGGGCGCCAAGGTCTTCCTCGTTGGCCACGGCTACGCGCCGGTGCTCGTCCTGCGCGACTCCACCGGCCGGGTGGTCGCCGACGAGGCCGTGGTGTTCCTTCCGCAGGACGGCAACTTCACCTCCACGGGCGTCCTCAAGGCCCCCGATGCGACGCCGTCGCTGGGCTTCCAGGGGCTGTTCCTGCCGACCGCGGCGGTGGACGAGGTCCGCGGCCCCCACTCGGTCTTCCCGGCCCCCGACGACCCCGCGGTGTTCCTGTCGGCGTGGGAGGGCGACCTGGGCCTCGACAGCGGCATCCCGCAGAGCGTCTACGCGCTGGAGACGGATGCCATGACGCAACTGGGCCTGGAGGCCCTGCGCCCCGGGGACACCTGGGATCTCCCCGGCGGCGCCGGCTCCGTGGAGTTCACCGGGCTGCAGCGCTGGGCGTCGTTCCAGGTCGCGCACGACCCCGGCAAGGAGGCAGCGCTCCTGAGCGCCACCCTCGCGCTCGTCGGGCTGATGCTCTCCCTCTTCATCCGGCGGCGCCGGGTCTGGGTCCGCGCGACCGCGGGACCGGCGGGGGATACCGTGGTGGAGGTTGCGGGCATGACGCGCAGCGACGAGGGCCTTGTCGGCGCCGACGTGACGGCCCTGTCCGAGGCCCTGGGAGAGAGGACCACCGCGTGACGACGACGTCGCTGGCGGAGTACAGCAACATCGCGGTCTACTCGGCGATGTTCGTGCTGACCGGTGCCTTCATCGCCTTCGCCGTCGGATTCGCCGCGCGGGGGCAGCGGGTCACCGTCCCCGAGAACGTCTCCGTCGGCGCCGGGGCTCCGGTCACGGCCGACCTCGACGTCCCGGCGCCCGCGGCGTCGACCGACGTCCCCGACGAGGCGGGGCGCCGCGCCGGCAACATCGGGCTCGCCCTGAGCTGGCTCGCCTTCGGCCTCCTCCTCACGGGCCTGGTGCTCCGAGGCCTGTGGGCCGGTCGCGTGCCGTGGGGCAACATGTACGAGTTCTCGCTGAGCTCGGCGGCCGGGATCCTCGGCGTCTACCTGGTGATCTCGATCCGCCGCGACGTGCGCTGGCTCGGTCTCTTCGTCAGCGGCGCCACCCTGCTCACGCTCGGACTCGCGGTCACCGTGCTCTACACCGAGGCCGCGCAACTCGTGCCGGCGCTGAAGTCGTGGTGGCTGGTGATCCACGTGTCCGCGGCGGTGATCTGCGGCGGGGCGTTCACCGTGGCGGCGGGGATCACGCTGCTCTACCTGTGGCGCGAGCGCGCCGAGCGCCTCGGCCGCGTCACGGGCCTGGTCGCCAAGCTGCCCGACGCCACCCGCCTCGACACGCTGGCCTACCGCATCCTCGCCTTCGCCTTCCCGCTGTGGACGTTCGCGGTGATCGCCGGGGCGATCTGGGCGGAGAACGCCTGGGGACGCTACTGGGGCTGGGACCCCAAGGAGACCTGGGCCTTCATCACCTGGGTGATCTACGCCGGGTACCTCCATGCGCGAGCCACGGCGGGCTGGCGCGGCCGGCGGGCGGCGTACATCTCGCTGCTGGGGTTCGCGTCGTTCCTCATCAACTACTTCGGCGTCAACCTCTTCGTCAACAGCCTGCATTCCTACGCCGGGCTGTGACCGCACAGCGGCGTTGTTCCCGCGTTGTCCGAGCGCTGTCCCCGCGTTGCTTCGTGACATCCCCGTGGCTATCGTCGGGCCATGAGCCGGCGTGCGTGGACCGGCCTGGCCTGCACCCTTCTCTCCTGCTCGCTTCTCATGGCCGCGCTGCCCGGCGTGGGCGTCGCCCAGGACGACCAGGGGTGGCTCCCGGATCCCGGCTGGGGCCCCTGGTACCGCTTCAGTGATCCCACGGCGCCAATCCTGACGGCGACCCGGTGGAGCACTGGCCGCGCCTCACGGCCATCGACGGGTCGGGACGCTATCTCGTGGCGGGTGTCCGCATCGACAACACGCGGGGCACCGCCTGCGACGCCAACACCGGTGCCTGGCGGCGCGTAGGCGACCAGAACATCGTCGTCAGCAGGTTCCTCCCGGATGGGACGCTGGACGCCTCGTTCGGCTCGACGGGCTCGGTGGTTGTGCCGAGCTCCTCCCACACCGTGAATCTGAGTGACCTCGTGGTGTCCGATGGCGCCATCTATGCGTCGGCGTTCCTGGAGACGGGCACCTGCGGAGCCATGGGGTCCAGCCCTCTGCCGCCGGCCTCGATCGTGGTGAGGATCACGGACTCCGGGGCACTGGACGGATCCTTCGGGCAGGCAGGAGTGTGGAGCGCGGGACGCACGACCGACGAGGTGCACCTCGCGCCGCTGGAGGGCGGTGCAGCCGCTGCCTTCTACGACAGCACCTTCGCGCACCTGTCGGGTGCGCGAGTCGTCGAGACCGATCTGTCGGAGACCCTGTGTTCGGGGACGGAGGCGATCGACCCGGACCAGCCTGCGCGAGACTGCCCCCGAGGAGCCCGCATCGCCACGCACGGGGCGTCCGTGGCCATGACGCTGGCGTGGTCTGGCCGGGGGAACCGGTCGATGCGGGTGTTCTTCGGCCGGGTTCGCGACGGGAGGCTCGTGCCGGACTACCGCGTGAGCCAGACCGGAATCGACGTCATCGACGTCTCGGGACTTCTCGGGGAGGGCCGGGTGTGGCCGGGCTCGAACTGGCTGGGCTGGGATTCATCCGGTCGATTGATGTCCGTCCTCACGGTGAGCGAAGACCACCCCACGCCCACCACGTTCCAGCCACCGGGCTCCCCGCCCGGCACGTCTGAGACGGCCCTGATGGACATGCCCCACGGCCGGGGACTGCTGACTGCGCGATTCGTCCCCGACCCCGAGGGTGGCTGGCGACTCGATCCCACGTACGCGGAAGCCGGGATGAGTTACGCCCCCCTGCCCATGGGCGGCCCCGACAGTTTCGCCATCGGAGCGCTCGGACTCGATCAGGAGGACCGGCCCGTGCTCGCGGGAACCTGGTGGAACCCGGGGGTTGAGTACAGCGCGAACTTCGTGACGAGGCTTGCCGCGGACGGGGCGCTCGATGCGTCCTACGGCGCGGCTGGCATCCTCTGGCTGCCCGCGGCCATGCCGCCCATCTACGGGGAGCTCGCGCTCGACAATCGCGACAACCAGTACTTCGCCGCGGCATGGCAGGCATTTGCCTCGCGCGCCAAGGTCGCGGCGCCGTATCGGCTCGGCCGGATCAGTTCGCGCGGGCGGATCCAGCTTCATGACCGTAGCCGCTGGCGGGATGCCCCTCAGCAGTCCCGGCCCCGGACGACGGTGTCGGTTCTCGATCGCCTTCCCTCGTCGGGACCCGCGGGCAAGCAGGTGCGTCTGCGTGTTCGCGTGACCGTCGACGCCGAGCCCGGCGGGAAGGGGCCTTCGACGAAGGGGATCGAGGTGGTGTTGGGCATGATCCCGGCCTCCGGCGGGACGAAGAGGGTGATCCTCGCCCGGGCGCGCACGAAGGCGAACGGCGTAGCGACGCTGACCCTCAGGCTGTCCCGCTCGGGCTACTACTACGCCAGTTCGTCCGATGGCAGGTTCGTCGGCGGGGCAAGCGGAATGTCACGGATCGACGTCCGGTGAAGCCGGCGGGCGAGCCCTAGGAGCGTCGCCTAGGCCGTGGATTCGCCCTCTTCGCGGCGGCGGCGCATCTTCTCGGCCCACGCGTCATCACCGATCTGGCGCAGGAAGTTCGGGTCGTCATCGGGGGCCACGGGCCCGCGCTTGCGTCGGCGGGGGCGGTCGGGCTTCGGGCGCCCGGCGAGGAGCCAGATGACGCCGCCGATCAGGGGGAGCAGGATCACGACGAGGAGCCACACCGCCTTGGGCAGGGCCCGGGTGGCCGCGCCGGGGGTGCGCAGGACGTCGACGATGAACCAGATGTACACCGCCAGTCCGAGCAGGACCAGGACCACCCTGAGCATGGGGCCAGCGTAACCCCGGTTCTGCGCATCCCGCCCGTCGCGCCTACCGTGGAGGGGTGCGCGGGCTCGCCATCTACACCGGGCTGAGGCTCGCCGTGCTCGCGGTCGTGTGGTTCGTCCTCCAACTCGTCACCCCGATGCGGGGGCTCTTCGCGCTCGCCGCGGCCCTGGTGATCTCCGGGGTGATCAGCTTCGCCCTGCTCAACCGCTCGCGCGACAGAGCCAGCACCGGGCTGTCCCGGATCTTCGGGGGCATCAACGAGCGCATCGAGCGCAGCAGGACGGCCGAGGACCACCTCGACGCGGAGGAGCCGATCGCTGCCGGCGCATCCCCGGCGCTAGGACATCCCGATCCCGATTCCGAGGAGCAGGCCGTAGGCCAGGGTGAGCAGCCCGGTGCCCTTGAGGACGGCGACCAGGTCGCGACCGACCGCGCCCCGTGACACCGCGAGCGTGGGGGGCACGGCCAGGGGCACGGCGAGCAGCGCCGCCCAGGCGAACCTCAGCCCGAGCCCGGTGCCGATGGCCAGGGGCGGGATGACCGCGAACGCCGCCACGACGAGGCCGACGTACAGGATGCGCGTCGCGCGGTCCCCGATGCGCACCGCCAGCGTCCGCTTGCCGGCCTCGGTGTCGGTGGGGATGTCGCGCAGGTTGTTGGCCACGAGGATCGCGCACGCGAGCGCGCCGACGCCGATGCCGCCGACCCAGGCCGCGGTGTCGATCCGCAGTGTCTGCACGTACGCCGTCCCCACCGCCGGGACGAGCCCGAAGAAGAGGAAGACCGCGACCTCGCCGAGTCCGAGGTAGCCGTACGGCGCCGGGCCGCCGGTGTAGAGCCACGCCGCGGCGAGGCAGATGGCGCCGGGGACGAGCAGCCACCACTGCCCGGTGAGCGCGACGAGGAGCAGGCCTGCGGCCGCAGAGACGGCGAGGCAGGCGATCGCCGCGGTGCGCACCTGCGTCGGGGCGGCGAGCCCCTGCCCGACCAGCCGGACCGGACCGACACGCTCGCGGTCGGTGCCGCGCACCCCGTCGCTGTAGTCGTTCGCGTAGTTCACGCCCACCTGCGCCGCGACCATGACGATGAGCGCGAGGAGCGCGCGCACCGGCTGGAGGGCGCCGGCCCAGGCGGCGACTCCGGTGCCGACGGCGATCGGGGCCACGGCAGCGCCGAGGGTGCGCGGGCGCGCGCCTTCCACCCACTGGGACAGCGTTGCCATCAGCGCAGGCCGGCCTCGCGCATCAGGGACATGCGGTCGATCTTGCCCTGCGGGAGGCGGGGCAGGGAGTCCGCCACGCGCACCTCGGGCCGCGCGGCGGAGCCGAGCACCTCCGTCGCGGCCTCCGCGATGGCGTCCGCGGCGGGTGCGCTGTGGTCGCGCACGACGAAGGCGACCAGGCGCGCGCCCCGACGCTCGTCGGGGATGGCGAGGACGGCGGCGTCGCGCACGCCGGGGACCGCGAGCAGGGCCTCCTCGACCGCGTGCGGGCTCACGTTCACGCCGTTGACGCTGACGACGTCGTCGGCTCGGCCGATGACGTGCAGTCGCCCGTCGCGCCACTCGCCGAGGTCGGACGTGAGGACGGAGTCGCCGTCGAAGCGCACGGCGCTGCCGGACTCGGCTTCGGGCCTCCCCGGCGGGCGCCCTCGGTAGCCGGCGGCCACGGTCGTCCCGCGCAGCCGGATGCGCCCGTCGTCCTCCACGGTCGCCGTCGTGCCGGGGAGCGGGATGCCGTCGTACACGCACCCCCCGGTGGTCTCGGTCATCCCGAACGTGCGCACGATGCGGAGGCCCCGGTCGAGTGCCTGCTGCGCGAGCGCGGACGGCGTGCGACCGCCCCCCACGAGCACCGCGTGCGCGCTGCGCAGCCACGACGTCGCCGCCGCATCGTCGAGGAGCGCGGCCAGCTGCGCGGGCACGACCGACACCGACGCGGGAGCCGGGACGTCCGCGAGATCGGCCGGGGAGAAGGGGACGGCCCCCCCGACCGAGGGCAGCACGACAACGGGCTGGCCCGACAGCAGCGCCCGGGCGACCACGACGAGGCCGCCGACGCTCGTCGCGGGCAGGGCCAGGACCCAGGGGCAGGCGTCCAGGCCCGGGATGGCGAGGGCGGCAGCGTCATGCGCGGCCCGCAGGTTGGCGCGGGTGATCGTGACCCCGCGGGGATGGCCGGTGGAGCCGCTCGTGGCGATGATGACCGCGGCGTCGGGCTGCTCGACGGGATCGTCCGTGCCCACCGCGGCGCGCACGGCCTCGGCGTAGGCGGCGGTGACATGCCGCGACACGGCGGGGACGAGCGCGATCGGCGGGCCGGTGCCGTCGAGGCGCGCACGCAGGGCGTCGGTGACGACGGTCACGCCCTCGGGGCCCGGGGCCACCTCGATGACCCGCGGGGGGAGTGCCGTCATGCGCATGAGCGTAGGGCTGGCTAGGTTGACCCTGCGCAACCACCGACCGAGAGGAGCCAGGCGTGGCGGAGTTCGACTCGCGTACCCGGTACGCCCTGCCGCCGGTCGTGCCCGAGGGCAGCCCCGCCGCGGCGGATCCGGCGTACTCGAGCGTCGTCCCCGCGTGCGAGTGGGTCAGCGCGGGCGACTACGGCGACATCACGTACGAGCTCTCCTCCGGCGACGCTGCCGGGATCGCCAAGATCACCATCAACCGCCCCCACAAGCGCAACGCGTTCCGGCCGCAGACGCTGTTCGAGCTGTCCGACGCGATGAACCGGGCGCGCGACGACGACAGCGTCGGCGTGATCATCCTCACGGGGCAGGGCGACTGGGCCTTCTGCAGCGGTGGCGACCAGATGATCCGCGGTGACGACGGCTACATCGGCGACGACGAGATCGCCCGCAAGGGCATCGGCCGCCTCAACGTCTTGGACCTGCAGGTCCAGATCCGCCGCACGCCCAAGCCGGTGATCGCGATGGTCGCGGGCTACGCCATCGGCGGCGGCCACGTCCTCCACGTCGTGTGCGACCTCACCATCGCCGCGTCCAATGCCCGCTTCGGGCAGACCGGCCCGCGCGTCGGCTCCTTCGACGGCGGCTACGGGTCCGGCCTGCTCGCGCGCACGATCGGCCAGAAGCGCTCCCGCGAGGTGTGGATGCTGTGCGAGCAGTACGGCGCGGAGCAGGCCTACGACTGGGGCCTCGTGAATGCGGTGGTGCCTATCGCGGACCTCGAGGCGGAGACCGTGGCGTGGGCGCAGCGGATGCTCACGCTGTCCCCGCTCGCCCTGCGCATGCTCAAGGCCTCGCACAACGCCGCGGATGACGGACTGGCCGGCGTGCAGCAGCTCGCGGGCGACGCGACGCTCCTCTTCTACATGACCGAGGAGGCGCAGGAGGGCCGCGACGCCTACGCGCAGCGCCGCACACCGGACTTCACCCAGTTCCCCAAGCGGCCCTGATCCCCGGCCCGTGGACGTCACCCTCGCGGAGGTCCTGCGCGACGCGGTCCCCTACGCGCTGCCCCTGACGCATCCCTTCCGCGGCATCACGGTCCGGGAGGGGGTGCTCATCCGCGGCCCGAGCGGCTGGGGGGAGTTCGCGCCGTTCGACGACTACGCGCCGCGTGCCGCGGGCGCGTGGCTGGCTGCTGCCGTGGAGTCGGCGTTCGGCCGCTGGCCCGAGCCCCTGCGCGATCGCATCCCCGTCAACGCGATCATTCCCGCGGTCGACGCTGCCCAGGCCGGGGCGCTCGCGCGCGCAGCCGTCCTCGAGCACGGCTGCACCACGATGAAGGTGAAGGTCGCCCAGCAGGGGGAGGTCCTCGCTGACGACGAGGCGCGGGTCGCGTCCGTGCGCCATGCGGCCGACACCGCCCTGCGCTCCCGGGACGACCTGGACGGCGAGGTGCGCCTGCGCCTGGATGCCAATGGCGGGTGGACGGCGACCGAGGCGGTGCGCGCACTGCAGCGGCTGTCGGCGTACGGGCTGGAGTACGTCGAGCAGCCGTGCGGGAGCGTGGCGGAGATCACCGAGGTGCGCCGGGCCGTCGACATCCCGATCGCCCTGGACGAGTCGGTGCGCTTCGGTCAGCGCGGTGCGTTCACCGCCGCCGACATCGTCATCGTCAAGGTCCCGCCGCTCGGTGGCGTGCAGGCCGCGCTCGACCTCGCCCGCGGCTGGGGCGGCCCGGTGGTGGTGAGTGGCGCACTCGACACGGCGGTGGGCCTGTCGGCGGGGCTCGCGCTGGCGGCGGCGCTGGCCGGCGATCCGCCCGCGTGCGGCCTCGGCACGGGGGCGCTGCTCGGCGCGGATGTCGTCTCCGTGCCGCGTGTCCCGGTGAACGGCTCCCTCGACGTGGGCCGCGTGGCACCGGATCTCGATGCGCTCATGGCCGCGCGGGGGCGTCTCGGCGACGATCGCGCCCGCTGGTGGCGGCTGCGCCTCGCGGATGCTTGGGAGGCCGGCGGAGCCGAGCGCGTGGCTGAGATGGCGTCGTAGCCGGCCCGCGATCGCATCAGCATTCGCGCCGCGAATCGACAACTAGGCGGCTGCTAGTTGTCCTTTGGTGGCGCAAACCGGCGTGGGCGCGGCGGCGAGGGCCGTGAGAGGCTGGCGGGCGTGAGCAGTCCGACGATCGCGCGTGCCGTCGTCGAGGAACTGCTGGCCTCCGGCGTCACCGACGTCGTCGTGTGCCCGGGCTCGCGGTCGGCCCCGCTCGCGCTCACCCTCGCCGACGCTGAGCGGCGTGGGCTGCTGCGCCTGCACGTGCGCATCGACGAGCGCTCCGGCGCCTACCTCGCCCTGGGCGTCGCACGCGAGTCTCACCGCCCCGTCGCGGTCCTCACCACCTCCGGCACCGCCGCCGTCAACCTCCATCCGGCGATCGTGGAGGCGGCGTACTCCGGCGTGCCACTCGTCGCGATCACCGCCGACCGCCCGGGCAGCGTCCGCGGCAGCGGCGCCAACCAGACCATCGACCAGCGTGAGCTCTACGGCGTCGATCCCATCGCCTATGCCGACCTCGAGGGCCTCGACGATCGGGCGCTGCGCGCCGTGGTTGCCGGCGCTCTCGACACGGCTCTCGCCCAGCGCGGCCCGGTACACCTCAATGTCCCGCTCGCCGAGCCCCTCGTCGAGCCGGGCGCCCACTCCGTCCGCGAGACGGCATCCCGCCCGGCGGCACCGATGCCGCTCCGCGCGGCCGCCGCCCTGTCGTCGCTGCTGCCCCCGGGAGTCGATCCCGCGCGCGGGCTGCTCATCGCGGGCGACTTCGACGACGACATAGCGCGCCTCGCGGCAGCCGAACTCGCCGCAGCGATGGGCTGGCCGATCATCAGCGAGCCATCGGGGAATCTCTCGGCGCCCTCCCACGCCTTGGCGCACGGCCCGCTCATCCTCGCCACGCCCTTCGCCGCCACCCACGTTCCCGATGTCGTCGTGACCATCGGGCGCATCGGCCTGCACCGGCCGGAGATCGCGGTCCTGAGGGCGGCGCGCGCGCACATCGCCGTCGACGTGCCGCCGATGCTGGGCCGCGTCGACCCGGCGCGCACGGCCACCGCCGTGGTCGATGCAGTCCCTGTCGGCGATGGGCGCGCGGCCCCCGCGTGGCTTGCCGAATGGCAGCGCGCGGACGACGCGACCGCGCGGGTGGTGGCATCCGAAATGAGCGGCGATGAGCTCACCGGACCTTCGGTGGCCCGAGCGGTGTCGCAGGGTGCGGCGCCAGGTGACCTGCTCGTCGTAGGCGCGTCGTTCCCCGTCCGGCACGTCTCGTCCTACGGCGGCCCCCTGGCGGCGCGCTGCATGGGCAATCGCGGCACCTCCGGCATCGACGGCGTCATGTCGACCGCCTGGGGTGCCGCGATCGCGCACCCGCAGGGGACGACGTACGCCCTCGTCGGCGACCTCACGGCCCTCTACGACCGCAACGGCCTGCTCGCCCCGCGGCAGGAGGCCCGGCCCGACCTCGTGTACGTCGTCTGCGACAACGATGGAGGCGGGATCTTCAGCAGCCTGGAGCAGGGGGCGCCGGACTTTGCCGCGGACTTCGAGCGCGTCTTCGGCACCCCGCACGGAGCCGACCTCGCGACGCTCCTCGCCGCCCCCGGCGTCGCGATGACCAGTGTGCGCACGATGCCGGAACTGCGTGACGCCCTCGCGTCAGCGCGTGCCGGCGGCGTCCACGTCATCGTCGCCCGCTGCGCCTCCCGCGCGGAGGAGCAGGCGCTGGTCGACTCCGTGCAGCGGGCCGTCGACGCCGCCGTGGCCTAGCGCCACCGCGAAATGCGCGAACGCAAGACTTCCTGGGCGTCGTAACCCTTGCGAAGGCGCTTTTCCGGCGGCGGGACGGTGGCCGCGAGGAGCTAGGCCAGCGGGGCAGACATCTTGATCACCGACGGGCCGATGTCCGGGTCGGTGGACCGCGTCCAGTCCAGGTCCAGCCGCTCCAGCAGCCGGATCATGCCGGCGTTGCTCGACAGCACGAGGGCCACGACCTCGGCGAACCCCTGCCGGCGCGCCAACTCGACCAGGTGCTGCAGCAGCCGGCTACCCAGGCCGCGGCCCTGCCAGGCGTCCTCCACGATGACGGCGACCTCCGCGGCCTCGGTGTCCCCGGGGCGATCGGGGAACACGTTGCCCAGGCCGACGATGTGCCCGTAGGCGTCCTGCGCGACGAGCGTCGCCCCGCGGTGACCGCCGGCGATACGCCGCAACTGGTCCTCGCGCCATTCGTTGGCCGGTGCGAAGTAGCGCTGGTAGCGCGTCTGCTCCGAGCTGCGCGCGTGCATGTCGGCAACGCCGTCGGTGTCCTCGGGTCGCGCGAGTCGGATGGTGACGCGGGTGCCGTCGCTCAGCGGCTCGACCCAGCCAAACCCGCCCGAGCCCTCCGGGGCGGAGGCCAGGGCCTCGACGAGGCGCAGCAGCGCAGACGCCCGCGCGCGCTCGACGGCGACGAAGGGGGAGTCCCTGCGGCGCAGGACGACGTGGTGGTCGGGGGTCCACTGCAGGCGCATCACGTCGGCGGAGGCATCCTCGCCCTCGGTGGCCGGCTCGACCGTCCACGAGTCGGCCAGCACGAGGTCCGCGGCGGCACGGGGCGCGCGCTCGGGATGCTCCACCAGCGCCGCGGCCCGGTCGAGGATGCGCGTCACGAGGTCGTCCTCGTCCTCCGGCAGCCCCCGCGTGGCGAGCGTGCGGTGGGAGACTGACGCCAGTGCCTGCGTGATCGAATCGCGCGTGGTCTCCTCGGGCACCGAGGCGATGAGGTCGACCAGCTGCGTGCCGTTGCCCTGCGCGTGGGTGAACATCGTGATGACATCGGCCTTGAGCAGCGCGATCACCCGAAGCACTCGCGCCGTGGCCGCGGGACTGTCCTGCGCGACGACGCGGATGCGCCAGGGAACCTTCGTTCCCTCGTACGCCGCATCCGGCGGGTCCGCCGCCGCCAGGGACTCCAGCAGCCGCGCGGTCAGGCGGGTCCAGGCGGCGGCATCGGTCGCCGGCGTGAGCCCCTCGAGGAGGGCGAGGCCCGCGCCGACCGCGAGCAGGTGCAGCGCGGCAGCATCATCGGAGATCGACGCGTCGACGGCACCCTCGCCGCGCAACTGCCCGACCACGGTCCGAGCGGCCTCCCAGCGCAGGGCGATGCGCTCGCGTACGACGGCCGCCAGATCCTCGTCGTACGGCGCCAGCGCCAGGCCCTGCAGCTCGATGACGTCCCACACCGACGCGGGCGCGCCGAACGCGTCCCGCGCTGCGGTGAGGATGGTCGCCATCGGCTCGGCGTCGCCCTCGGCCGCCTGCTCCTGCATCCGCTGCGATGTCGGAGGGAAGGGCAGTCCGGCAACCACGCGGGCGAGCAACTCGCTGCGGCTATCGGCGAAGGACGTCACCGACCGTGTGGCTACGTCGGCATCGCGGGCGACATCGCGCCGGGAGGTCTCCGCGATGCCGCGGTCCTCGATGAGCCGCGCCGCGGCGGCGAGGATGCGCGCCCGTCGCTCCTGGAGGTTCACGCGTCGCCCTCAGCGTGCGGGGCTGTCCAGGGCTTCGCGGATCGGCACGAACTTCGCCCGCGACTCCGCGAGCTCGGAGTCGGGGTCGGACCCGGCCACGATGCCGCAGCCGGCGAAGAGCCGCAGTCCCTCAGGGGAGACCTCCGCGCACCGCAGCGCGATGCCGAACTCCCCGTCGCCCCGGCTGTCGAACCAGCCCACCGGGCCGGCGTAGCGGCCGCGGTCCATGCCCTCGAGCTCGCGGATCATCGCGAAGGCGCGCTCGGTGGGCGTGCCGCAGACGGCGGCCGTGGGGTGCAGTGCGGCGGCGAGCGCGAGGACCGGGGCGTCGTCGGCGAGGCTGCCGGTCACGTCGGTGGCGAGATGCTGCACGTTGGCGAGTCGCAGGACATGGGGACGGGTCGGCACGTCGAGGTCCGTGCAGTGCGCCGCGAGCGCGCGCGCCACGGAGTGCACCGCGTACTCGTGCTCCTCGAGGTCCTTGCCGCTGCCGAGGAGCGCGGCCGCCAGGCTGTCGTCGACCGTCTCGTCGCCGCGCCGCTTCACCGTGCCCGCGAGGACCCGGGAGACGACGAGGTCGCCGGTGCGGCGCACGAGCAGCTCGGGCGTGGCACCCACCAGCCCGCCGACACTGAATGTCCAGCACTCGGGGTAGTCCTGGGCGAGGCGGCGCAGGAGGTAGCGCGCATCCACGTCGCGGACGCGCGCCTCCACGTCGCGAGCGAGCACCACCTTGTCGACCTCGCCGGAGTTGATGCGGTGGATCACCTCGGTGACGGCGGCCTGCCATTCCTCCGCCGACCGGCTGCCCTGGGACCATTCGACGTCGCCGGGGGGCAGTGGCACCGACACCGGGGCCACCGTCGCGGGGAGCAGCGGTGGCTCCTGGACGGGGTCCACCACGGTGAGCCACGCCTGGCCGTTGCGGCGGCCGAGCACGACGCGCGGGACGACGACGCACGACGGCACGCCGGACTGCGGGTCCGGGTCGAAGGTGAACGATGCGAACGCCACCGGGCCCGATCCGGGGATGAGCAGGGGGTCCTCGACATCGGCCTTGCGGCACCACTCCGACCACCAGCGCTGGGCGCGACTGAAGCGCTCCTCGCCGGTCATCTCCCAGGAGGCGGCGACCCCCCAGCCGACCAGCCCCTCCGAACGGCGGACCCACGCGGTGCCGCGGGGGTCGGGGAGCCGCTCGATGAGGTCGCCCGGGTCGTCGATGGGAACGGTGACGATGCGATGTCGGAGTTCGGAGGAAAGAGCCGCCTCCGCTCGCCTGGGCACTCGAAGAGCCTACGGCCAGGGGGGTGATCCGGCATCTCCTGCCCCGGCCGGCCGGCCTGCGGGGACGGCGGGCTCTGCCAGGATGAAGGCGTGACGCGCGCCGATCTCGACCGCGACCCCTCGCAGGTCGCCGCGATGTTCGACGGCGTCGCGCGGCGGTACGACGTCACCAACGACGTGCTCGCCCTGGGTCAGACCCGGCTCTGGCGGCGGGCCGCGGTGAACGCCCTGCGGCCGCAGCCGGGGGAGCGGATCGTGGACCTCGCGGCCGGGACCGGCACGTCGAGCCTCCCCCTCGCGGCCGCCGGGGCCCTCGTCATCCCCTGCGACTTCTCCCTGGGCATGCTCGCCGTGGGGCGCGAGCGCCAGCCGGGCCTGCCGTTCGTGGCCGGGGACGCCCTGCGCCTGCCCTTCGCCGACCGCAGCCTCGACGCGATCACCATCTCCTTCGGGCTGCGCAACACCGCCGACCCCCTGGCTGCCCTGGAGGAGATGCGCCGGGTCGTCCGGCCCGGGGGACGCCTCGTGGTGTGCGAGTTCTCCCACCCTGCCTGGGGCCCCTTCCGCGAGGCCTACTCCCGCTACCTCATGGGGGCCCTCCCCGGGGTCGCCCGGCGGCTGTCGAGCAACCCGGATGCCTACGTCTACCTCGCGGAGTCCATCCGCGCCTGGCCCGACCAGGAGGCCCTGGCCGCGCTCATCGCCCGGGCCGGATGGCTCGACGTGGAGTGGCTCAACCTCACCGGCGGGATCGTGGCGCTGCACCGCGCGCACCGGTGACGGCCCCGGATCGCCTGCCCCCCGGCCGCGACTAGACTCCCGGCAGGAGGTCGCCGTACGGCGATCCTCGGGGTTCACGTGTCGGCGACGGCGTATTCGGAGAGGAGCGGGTGTGGAGGCCTACGCACCGATCCTCGCCCTGGGGCTCCTGGCCGGGGCCTTCGCCGTCTTCAGCGTGACGCTCACGACGTTCACGGGTCCCAAGCGCTACAACCGCGCGAAGATGGACGCCTACGAGTGCGGCATCGAGCCCACCCCGCAGCCGATGGGCGGCGGTCGCTTCCCGGTCAAGTACTACCTGACCGCGATGATGTTCATCATCTTCGACATCGAGATCGTGTTCCTCTACCCGTGGGCCGTGGCCTTCGACCAATTGCCGCTCTTCGCCTTCCTGGCGATGATGCTGTTCCTGTTCAACATCACCGTGCCGTACGTCTACGAGTGGCGTCGCGGCGGACTGGATTGGGACTGAGCGCATGGGACTTGAAGAGGCACTGCCGTCCGGCGTCCTGCTCACGAGCGTGGAGAAGTTCGCCGGCTACGCCCGCAAGGGCTCGCTGTGGCCCGCGACCTTCGGCCTCGCCTGCTGCGCCATCGAGATGATGGCCGTCGGCGGCCCGCGCTACGACATCGCGCGCTTCGGCATGGAGGTCTTCCGGGCCTCCCCGCGCCAGGCGGACCTCATGATCGTGGCCGGGCGGGTGAGCCAGAAGATGGCGCCCGTCCTGCGCCAGATCTACGACCAGATGCCCAACCCGAAGTGGGTCCTGGCCATGGGCGTCTGCGCGTCCAGCGGCGGCATGTTCAACAACTACGCCATCGTCCAGGGCGTCGATCACGTCGTGCCCGTCGACATCTACCTCCCCGGGTGCCCCCCGCGGCCGGAGATGCTCATCGACGCGATCCTCAAGCTCCACGACGAGATCCAGGACATGAAGCTCGGTGCCGACGCCGTGCGCCTGCAGAACGAGGAAGAGGTCCTGGCCCTCTCCGCGCCGCCGACCCTGGAGATGCGGGGCCTGCTGCGATGACCGAGCCGGTATCCCCGCGCGAGGCCGGCCTGGAGGTCGCCGCGCACATCACCGTCACGCCTCCCGCCACCCTCGAGGTTGTCGGCGTGCGCCACGGCGCCTTCGGCGCGCTGGGCTCCGGTGACACGTCCGGCTTCGGGGGGCTGGTCTCCCCGATCGTCATGCCCGGCCCCACCGCGCGCCCCTACGGCGGATGGTTCGACGACGCCGCCGACGAGCTGGCCCTGGCCCTGCCCGACCGCGGGATCAGCATGGAGGACGCCGTCGAGCGCGTGACGGTGCACTGCGACGAGCTCACATTCCAGGTGCGCCGGGAGCACCTCGTCGCGTTCATGGCGACCCTGCGCGACGAGCCCGCGCTGCGCTTCGAGATGTGCATGGGCGTGAGCGGCATCCACTTCCCCGACGACAAGGGTCGTGAGCTCCATGCCGTTTACCCGCTGCTCTCGATCACGCACAACCGTCGCCTGCGCGTCGAGGTGACGTGCCCCGACGACGATGCACGCATCCCGTCCATCGTGTCCGTCTACCCCACCAATGACTGGCACGAGCGCGAGACCTACGACTTCTTCGGCATCGTCTTCGACGGCCACCCCTCGCTCACGAGGATCCAGATGCCCGACGACTGGCCCGGCCATCCGCAGCGCAAGGACTACCCGCTGGGCGGGATTCCCGTGGAGTACAAGGGGGCCGAGGTCCCACCCCCGGACGAGCGGAGGGCCTACACCTGATGTCCACCGACAACGTCACCGACGTCACCGACGAGGACGTCGTCTTCGAGTCGGGCGACCCCTACGCCGCCTCCTACGACACGACCACGGGGACCGTCTTCACCGTCTCCGGCGGGGACTGGGACTCCATCGCCCCGCCCGCGGAGGGGGAGAAGGAGCGCATCGTCGTCAACATGGGCCCGCAGCACCCGTCCACCCACGGCGTGCTCCGGCTCATCCTCGAACTCGACGGCGAGACGGTGACCGAGGCCCGCTGCGGCATCGGCTACCTCCACACCGGTATCGAGAAGAACATGGAGTACCGAACGTGGACGCAGGGGGTCACCTTCGTCACGCGGATGGACTACCTGTCGCCGTTCTTCAATGAGACGGCGTACTGCCTCGGGGTCGAGAAGCTGCTCGGGGTCACCGACCAGGTCCCGGAGCGGGCCTCCACCATCCGCGTCATGATGATGGAGCTCAACCGCATCTCCTCCCACCTCGTCGCCCGGGCGACCGGCGGGATGGAGCTGTGGGCGCTCACCGCGATGATCTTCGGCTTCCGCGAGCGCGAACTCATCCTCGACATCTTCGAGATGGTCACCGGCCTGCGCATGAACAGCGCCTACGTCCGCCCCGGCGGCGTGGCTCAGGACATCACCGACGACCAGGTGGCCCGGATCCGCGAGACCCTGCCGCTGCTGCGCAAGCGCCTCAAGGACACCAGCGACCTCCTCGTCGACAACGCCATCTGGATGGGGCGCACCGTCGGCGTCGGCTACCTCGACCTGGCCGGGTGCATGGCCCTGGGTGTCACCGGCCCGATCCTGCGGTCCACCGGGCTGCCCCACGACCTGCGCAAGGCCCAGCCGTACTGCGGCTACGAGAACTACGAGTTCGAGGTGCAGACGCAGACCACCTGCGACGCCTACGGAAGGTTCCTCATCCGGGTCGGCGAGATCCAGCAGTCGCTGTCCATCGTCGAGCAGGCCCTCGACCGCCTGCGTCCGGGCCCGGTGATGATCGAGGACAAGAAGATCGCGTGGCCCTCACGCCTGTCGATCGGCAGCGACGGCCAGGGCAACTCCCCCGAGCACATCAAGGAGATCATGACGGAGTCGATGGAGGCCCTCATCCATCACTTCAAGCTCGTGACCGAGGGCTTCTCCGTCCCCGCCGGCCAGGTCTACTCCGCCATCGAGTCGCCCCGCGGCGAGCTCGGCGCGCACATCGTGAGCACGGGCGGGACCCGCCCGTACCGCGTGCACTACCGGGACCCCTCGTTCACCAACCTGCAGGCCGTGGCCGCGATGAGCGAGGGCAGCATGATCTCCGACGTCATCGCCGCGGTCGCCAGCATCGACCCGGTCATGGGCGGGGTGGACCGCTGATGGCACTGGACGAGGGCGTGCGCGCCCAGATGGCCGCGATCGTCGAGCGCTACCCCCGCTCGCGCTCCGCGGTCATGCCCCTGCTGCACCTGGCGCAGAGCGAGGAGGGCGAGCTCACCGACGAGGCCATGCGCGTCGTCGCAGACACCCTGGATCTCACGACGGCCGAGGTCGCCGCGGTGGCGACGTTCTACACGATGTACAAGCGCCGCCCCGTCGGCAAGCACCTCATCGGCGTATGCACCAACACGCTGTGCGGCCTCCTCGGCGGCGACGCGGTCTACGAGGCGCTCTCCGACCGCCTGGGAGTCGGCCACGACGAGACGACCGCCGATGGCATGTTCACCCTCGAGCGCATCGAGTGCCAGGCCGCCTGCACCCACGCCCCCGTGATGACCGTCGACTGGGAGTTCATGGACTGCCAGACGCCCACGAGCGCCCTCGACGTGGTGGAGCGCCTCGCGCGCGGGGAGACCGTCGTGTCCACGCGCGGTCCCGAGATCCGCGACTTCGAGGCGACCGAGCACACCCTGGCGTTCCCCGACGACGGGCTGGCGAACCAGGGCGGCGAGGCGGACGCCATCATGCTCGCCGGGCTCCGCGTCGCGCACGAACTCGGGATGTCCGCACCCCCCGTCCCCGGACAGGAGCCCTGACATGGCGACGCCGCTGACCCCGGTGATCACGGCCCACTGGGACGTGCCCGACCTCTTCACGCTCGAGGGCTACCGGCGCACCGGCGGCTATCGCGCCCTGCCGAAGGCACTCGCTACCGACCCGGACGCCATCATCGGCACGGTCAAGGACACCGGCCTGCGCGGCCGCGGCGGCGCGGGCTTCCCGACCGGCCTGAAGTGGAGCTTCGTCCCGCAGGGAGACGGCAAGCCGCACTACCTCGTCGTCAACGCGGACGAGTCCGAGCCGGGCGCCTGCAAGGACGTCCCCATCATGATGGCCAATCCCCATGCGCTCGTCGAGGGAGTCATCATCTCCGCCTACGCCATCCGTGCGAACCACGCCTTCATCTACATCCGCGGCGAGGGGCCCCAGGCCATCCGCCGCGTCGCGGCCGCCGTGCGCGAGGCCGAGCAGGCCGGCTACATCGGCACCAACATCCTCGGCAGCGGATTCGACCTGCGCGTCACGGTCCACTCCGGGGCCGGCGCCTACATCTGCGGCGAGGAGACCGCCCTCCTGGACTCCCTCGAGGGCTTCCGCGGCCAGCCTCGGCTGAAGCCGCCGTTCCCCGCGGTGGCGGGCCTCTACAGCGTGCCCACCGTTGTGAACAACGTCGAGACGATCACGAACATCCCCTGGATCATCAACAACGGGGTGGAGTGGTTCCGGCTGTTCGGCACCGAGAAGTCCCCCGGCTTCAAGGTGTTCTCGGTCTCCGGCCATGTCGTCCGGCCGGGCATCTACGAAGCGCCGCTCGGCATCACCATGCGCGAGCTCCTCGAGTACGCCGGCGGCGTGCGCGACGGCGGCCGCGTGAAATTCTGGATCCCCGGCGGCTCGTCGGTGCCCATGCTCACCAAGGAGCACCTGGACACCCCGATGACCTACGAGGCGATGGCCGAGATCGGCACGATGCTCGGCACCGGCACGCCGATGGTCTTCGACAACACGATCAGCGTCGTGAAGTCCGTGACCCGGTGGCTGGAGTTCTACAAGCACGAGTCGTGCGGCAAGTGCACGCCGTGCCGCGAGGGCACCTACTGGATCACCGGGATGCTCGAGCGCTTCGAGCAGGGCCACGGCCAGGACGCCGACCTCGACCTCCTCAACGAGGTGTGCGGCCACATCATGGGCCGGTCCTTCTGCGCCCTCGGCGATGCCGCGGCGACGCCGTACCCCGCGGCGGTCAAGCTCTTCCGCGACGAGTTCGTGGCCGCGACCAGGACCCCGGTCGACGAGAGCTTCCCCCCGGCTGCCGGCTACGTCTTCTCCGCGGTGGGTGCGCGATGACCGTCGCCGAGCAGTCTGCCGCGGTGCAACCGGCTGACGTCGTCACCGTCACGGTCGACGGGATAGACGTCAGAGTGCCCAAGGGCATGCTCGTGATCCGCGTCGCCGAGCTCATGGGCATCGAGATCCCGCGCTTCTGCGACCACCCCCTGCTCGACCCGGTGGCCGCGTGTCGCATGTGCCTCATCGAGATCGAGGGCAACCCCAAGCCCCAACCGGCCTGCGCCATCACCGTCACCGACGGCATGGTGGTGCGCACCCAGCGCACCTCGGAGATGGCCGACCAGGCACAGGAGGGGGTGATGGAGTTCCTGCTCCTCAACCACCCCCTCGACTGCCCGATCTGCGACAAGGGCGGGGAGTGCCCCCTGCAGAACCAGGCCATGACGGCGGGTCGCGGCACGTCGCGCTTCGAAGGGCACAAGCGCACCTTCCCGAAGCCCATCAACATGAGCGCCCAGATCCTGCTGGACCGCGAGCGCTGCGTCTCCTGCGCGCGCTGCACGCGCTTCGCCGAGCAGATCGCAGGGGATCCCATGCTGGAGCTCCTCGAGCGCGGCGCCGATCAGCAGGTCGGCATCGGCCCGGATGCGCCCTTCGACAGCTACTTCTCCGGCAACACCATCCAGATCTGCCCCGTGGGGGCGCTGACGAGCTCGCTCTACCGCTTCCGCGCGCGTCCGTTCGACCTGGTGAGCACGCCGACGACCTGCGAGCACTGCGCGTCGGGGTGCTCCCTGCGCACCGACGTCCGCCGCGGCGTCGTCAACCGCCGTCTCGCCTGGGACGACCCCGAGGTCAACGAGGAGTGGAACTGCGACAAGGGCCGCTTCGCTTTCCAGTACCTCGACCGCGGGCGCATCGAGACGCCCCTCGTGCGGGAGTCCGGGGGCCTGCGCGTCGCATCCTGGCCTGAGGCGCTCGACATCGCCGCACGCGGTCTCGCGGACGCCCGCGGGCGCACCGCCGTCCTCACCGGTGGCCGCCTCACCCGGGAGGACGCCTACGCCTACTCCAAGTTCGCGCGGGTGGCCCTCGGCACCGACGACATCGACTTCCGCACCCGGGTGTCGAGCGACGAGGAGGCGCGGTTCCTCGCCTCGCAGGTCGCGGGGATGCCGATGGGCCCGACGTATGCCGACCTCGACCGCGCCCCCGTGGTCCTCCTCGTCGGCCTCGAGCCCGAGGACGAGTCGCCGATCATCTTCCTGCGCCTTCGCCGAGCGGCGCGCAAGAACGCCGTGCCCGTCGCCGTGATGTCGCCGGTGCGCACGCGGGGCACCGACAAGATGCAGGCGCGGTGGGTGCCGTGCCGGCCCGGCGACGAGGCCTCGGCACTCGCCGGGCTGTCGCAGGCAGACCCGGGGCTGGTCGCGCAGCTGTCGACCCCGGGCGCGGTGATCCTCGTGGGCGAGCGCCTCGCCGGCGTGCCGGGGGCGCTCTCTGCGGCCGCGGCGCTGTCCGCATCGACCGGTGCCCGGCTCGGCTGGGTGCCCCGTCGCGCGGGGGAGCGGGGTGCCCTCGACGTCGGCGCGCTCGCGGGCCTGCTTCCCGGGGGCCGGCCGTCCGACAACGCCGAGGCGCGCGCCGAGGTGGCCGCCGTCTGGGGGATCCCGGCGGACGCGATGCCCTCCGCGACGGGCCGCTCCTCCTCGCAGGTCATCGACGAGGTCCTCTCCGATGTCGAGCGTGCCAGCCGGGAGGAGCCGCGCGTCTACGACGCCCTCGTCGTCGCGGGTCTCGAGGCGGCGGACTACCCCCGCGCTGAGGACCTTCGTCGCGCCCTGGAGGGCGTGCCGTTCCTCGTGTCCTTCGCGACGCACCACTCCGAGGTCACCGAGCATGCCGATGTCGTCTTCCCGGTCGCCGTGGTGAGCGAGAAGGCCGGGTCCTTCACCGACTGGGAGGGCCGGACGAAGCCGTTCTCGGCGGCCGTCCGCGGCGCCCAGACCTTTACCGACGCACGCGCCCTCGCGATGCTCGCCGACGCCATGGACGCGCCCATCGGCAGCGGCGACGTCGGCTCCCTGCGCGCCGAGAT
>JBJTJS010000368.1:0-2264 GCA_046096085.1 bacterium | reverse complement strand
GCGTAGTAGTCCTGCTCGGTCATGCCCGGCACCATCGCGTGGGGCGGGGCCACCATGCCGGGGAGAAGGGGCGCGAGGAGCTCCTTCTTCTCGAAGATGAGGTCGGCCCGGTTGTCGTCGGCGAGCTCGTAGACGTTGGTCATCGTGAGCGCCCGGGTCGGGCACGCCTCGATGCACAGTCCGCAGAAGATGCAGCGCAGGTAGTTGATCTGGTAGACGCGGCCGTAGCGCTCCCCGGGCGAGAACCTCTCCCCTTCGGTGTTGTCCGCGCCCTCCACGAGGATCGCGTCGGCCGGGCAGGCCCAGGCGCACAGCTCGCAGCCGATGCACTTCTCCAGGCCGTCAGGCCAGCGGTTGAGCTGGTGTCGGCCGTGATAGCGGGGCTTGGGAGGGAAGCGCACGGCCTGCTCGGGGTACTGCTCGGTGACGACCTTCTTGAACATCGTCTTGAAGGTCACGCCGAACCCGCGCACCGCGGCTGGCAACTCAGGCATCGCCGTCACCCTCCTTCGGAAGATCCGGCCCCGACGGGGCGGTGTCCACGGCCGTGGCCGACGTCGCGTCCTTGGCCACCGCGGAGCCGGGCACGGTGGCACCCGCCATGGCCCGGCGCGATCGGTAGGTGAACTCCTGGCCGGGCAGCGGCGGGACCGGGAAGCCGCCGGCGTAGGGGTCGAAGGGCTCCTCGAGCTGGCGGGCGGCCTCGCGGAGGTCGGCCTCCTCGCGGCGCTGCTGGCGGAATTGCAGGACCCAGGAGCCGACGACGAAGGCGATGAGCACCCCGGCCCCGACGAGGAGCAGCTGCTGCGTGGTGAAGGAGTACTCGTTGCGCACGACCCGGGCCGCGGACACGATCACGATCCAGACCAGCGACGCCGGGATCAGGACCTTCCACCCGAAGCGCATGAACTGGTCGTAGCGAAGCCTCGGCAGGGTGGCGCGGAGCCAGATGAACACGAAGATGAAGAGCTGCACCTTGATGAGCCACCACAGCATCGGCCACCAGCCGGTGTTGGCGCTCTCCCACAGGGACAGCGGCCACGGCGCGATCCAGCCGCCGAGGAAGAGGGTCGTCGCCAGCGCGGAGACCGTGACCATGTTGATGTACTCGGCGAGGAAGAACAGGGCGAACTTCAGCGAGGAGTACTCGGTGTGGAAGCCGCCGACGAGCTCGCCCTCGGCCTCGGGGAGGTCGAAGGGTGCCCGGTTGGTCTCGCCGACCATGGCGGTCACGTAGATGAGGAACGACGGCAGCAGGATCACGGCGTACCAGATCGGCTCCTGCGCCGCCACGATCTGCGATGTGGACATGCTCCCCGCATAGAGGAACACGGCCACGAACGACATCGACATGGCCAGTTCGTAGGAGATCATCTGCGCCGACGAGCGCAGGCCGCCGAGGAGCGGATACGTCGATCCCGAGGACCAGCCGGCCAGGACGATGCCGTAGATCCCGATGGACGCGATGGCGAGGACGTAGAGGACAGACACCGGGAAGTCGGTGAGCTGCAGCGGGGTCTCGACGCCGAAGATGCTCACCATCGGCCCGAAGGGGATGACCGCGAAGGCGAGGAACGCCATCGTCGCGGAGATGACCGGGGCGATCCAGTAGACGGCACGGTGCGCCGTCTTGGGGATGATCTCCTCCTTGAGGGCCAGCTTGATGCCGTCCATGAGGGACTGCAGGAGGCCGAACGGGCCCACGCGGTTCGGGCCGATGCGGTTCTGCATGCGGGAGACGACGCGACGCTCCCACCAGATCGTGAAGAGCGTGAGCAGTACGAGCATCACGAAGATGGCGAGGACCTTGAGGAGGATGAGCCACCAAGGGTCGTTGAACGTCATCTCGTTCACGCGGCACCTCCCGTGACGCGGACGGTGGAGCCGTGGCGCAGGCCGAGAGCGTGCAGGTCGCAGCCCTCGGAGTGCAGCGGCGCCCAGACGGTGCCGTCCGCGACGTCGTCGATCCGCAGTGGCAACTCGACCGATCCGCGGTCGGTCGCAAGCACGACGGTCGACCGGCCGGCGACTCCCAGGGCGGCCGCGGTGGACTCGGACATGAGGGCCTCGACCTGGCGCGCCGTGGCCGCGAGGTGCGGCTCGTCCTCCTGCAGGCGACCGCGGTCCAGCAGGAGCCGCCAGGTGGCGAGCGCAGCGCCCTCCGCCGGTGCGCACGCGGGGCACCGACAAGATGCAGGCGCGGTGGGTGCCGTGCCGGCCCGGCGACGAGGCCTCGGCACTCGCCGGGCTGTCGCAGGCAGACC
>JBJTJS010000367.1:0-2897 GCA_046096085.1 bacterium | reverse complement strand
TCGACCACCTTCTTGATCGCCTCGGACTCGCCCTGCGCCCGCAGCACCGCGGCCTGGGCGTCGCCCTCGGCGCGCAGGATCTCTGCGGTCTTCGCGCCCTCCGCCGACAGGATGGCCGCCTGCTTCTCGCCTTCCGCGGTGAGGATCGCCGCGCGGCGATCGCGTTCGGCGCGCATCTGCTTCTCCATAGACTCCTGGACGCTGTGGGGAGGCTCGATCGCCTTGATCTCCACGCGGTTGACGCGGATCCCCCACTTGCCGGTGGCCTCGTCGAGCACCCCGCGCAACTGGGCGTTGATGTTGTCGCGCGACGTGAGGGTCTCCTCGAGGTCCATGGACCCGATGACATTGCGCAGGGTGGTCACGGTGAGCTGCTCGATGCCGGTGAGGTAGTTCGCGATCTCGTACGTCGCCGCCTTGGGGTCGGTCACCTGGAAGTAGATGACCGAATCGATCGAGACGACGAGGTTGTCCTCGGTGATCACCGGCTGGGGCGGGAATGACACCACCTGCTCGCGCAGGTCGATCTTCGGGGTGAGCCGGTCGATGAACGGGATGACGATGGACAGGCCCGCGTTGAGGGTGCGGTGGTAGCGCCCTAGTCGCTCGACGAGCCGCGCACGCGCCTGCGGCACGATCTTGACGCTCGACAGGACGAGCGCGACGGCGAACAGGGCGGCGACGACCCCCACGATGACCGCTTCCACGGCGACTCCTTCCGCTAGGCCGCGACGAGGGCGGTGGCGCCCTCGATCTGCAGCACCTGCACGCGCTGGCCGACCTCGAACTCGCTGAACCCGTCGTACTCGCGGGCCGACCACACCTCGCCACCGAGATTGATGCGCCCATCCATGCCCGATACCGGCTCGAGGACCACGCCCTCGGCGCCGACGAGTGCGTCGACTCCGGTGCGCGCCGCCGGACGCTGGCGCAGGTGGCGTCGCGCCACCGGTCGCACCACCGCGAGCAGGGCGACGGTCACCAGGGCGAAGACTCCGAAGGACACCGCCGGTGGCGCGCCGAGCGCGGCCGTGACGCCGCCGGCGAGGGCTCCCCCGCCGACCATGAGGAGGACGAGCGACCCGCCGGTGACGAGATCGAGGACGACGAGGACCCCCGCGGCGACGATCCACCAGACCCAGGCATCCACCCTTCCAGGGTATGTCAGGAATCGCCGCGCAGCACCTGCGCGAGGGCCCGGAAGGCATGACCGCGATGACTGATCGCGTCCTTCTCCTCGGGGCGCAACTCAGCCGTGGTCACCGCGTAGCCGTCCGGCACGAAGATCGGGTCGTAGCCGAATCCGTGGGAGCCACGCGGGGCCTCGGCCAGGCTGCCCTCGAGCGCCCCTTCGACGACGAACTCCGACCCCGCGGGGTCGGCGTACGCGGCCGCGCACACGAACTGGGCTCCGCGGCGCGCGGGCGGGACATCGCGGACCTGGGCGAGGACCAGTTGCAGGTTCGCCGGGTCGTCGCCGTGCACGCCGCTCCAGCGCGCGGACAGGACCCCCGGCATGCCGTTGAGCGCGTCGACGCACAGGCCGGAATCGTCGGCGACGGCGGGCAGCCCCGTGGCCCGCGCCACCGATCGCGCCTTGAGCAGCGCATTGCCCGCGAACGTCGACTCCGTCTCGGCGACGTCCGGGACGTCGGGGAAATCGTCCAGCCCCACGAGTACGAAGGCGAGCCCGGCGACGGACAGGATGCGCTGGAGCTCGGCCACCTTGTGCGCGTTGCGCGTGGCGAGGACGAGTCGGCCGGTCATGCGAGCGGCGTCGACAGTGCCCGGCGCTGGAGCTCGGCGAGGTCCGCGCAGCCGGCGGCCGCGAGGTCGAGCAACTGGTCGAGCAGAGCGCGGTCGAAGGGCGCGCCCTCCGCGGTACCCTGCACCTCGACGTAGCCGCCGGAGCCGGTCATGACGACGTTCATGTCCGTGTCCGCCCGCACGTCGTCGTCGTAGTGCAGGTCCAGTCGCGGCTCCCCGTCGATGATCCCCACGCTCACGGCCGCGACGGAGTCCACGAGCGGGCTGGCCTTGACGTGCCCCTTCGCCAGCGCCCAGGACACGGCATCGGCGAGGGCGACGTAGGCCCCCGTGATCGCCGCCGTGCGGGTGCCCCCGTCGGCCTGGAGCACGTCGCAGTCCAGCACGATGGTGTTCTCGCCCAGGGCCTCCATGTCGATGACCGCGCGCAGGCTGCGGCCGATGAGCCGCGAGATCTCCTGGGTGCGTCCGCCCAGCTTGCCCTTGACGGACTCGCGGTCGCTGCGGGTGTTGGTCGAGCGCGGCAGCATGGCGTACTCCGCGGTCACCCAGCCGCGCCCGCTGTCGCGCAGCCAGCGCGGGACCCCGGGGGTGAACGACGCGGCGCACAGCACGCGGGTCCGCCCGAAGCTCACCAGGGCCGAGCCCTCCGCCTGGTCGAGCCAGCCGCGCTCGAAGGACACCGGACGCAACTCGGCCACGCCACGCCCATCGGAACGGCGACCCTGGGATGTCTCGGACATGCCCCGACCCTAGGGCAGGTCGATCGTCATCCCGCTCGCGGCCAGACGCAGGTCCCCCGTGAATGCCTCGCGTGCCTGCCGCTCGAGGATCGCGGGGTCGTGCCACGGCACGAGGTGGGTGAGGACAAGGGTGCCCACACCGGCCTGTGCCGCGAGCTCCGCCGACTGCCTCCCGGTCATGTGGACGTCGGGCATCTCCATGCCGTCGAGCAGCGAGGCCTCGAAGAGCGCGACATCGGCGTCGCGGGCGAGGTCGACCAGGGCCGGAGTGGGCCCGGTGTCGCCGGAGTAGACCACGCTGCGCCCGCCTGCCTCGACGCGCAGCCCGTACGCCTCCACCGGATGCCGCACCCGCGCGACGGTGACGGTGAAGGGGCCGATCGCAAC
>JBJTJS010000366.1:0-3988 GCA_046096085.1 bacterium | reverse complement strand
GTGGATGCGTGCATCGGGGGAATCGTCCTCGCCTATGCGCGCCCCGATGGCGCGGTCTCGCGCCCCGATGGCGCGGACTCGCGCCCCGATGGCGCGGTCTCGCGCCCCGATGGCGCGGTCTCGCGCCCCGATGGCGCGGACTCGCGCCCCGATGGCGCGCCGAAGTTCGACCTGTCCGTCCCCGGGGTCACGTCGATCGCCTTCGACCTGCACAAGTACGGCTTCGCGCCCAAGGGCACGTCGCTGCTCCTGTTCGCGGACCCGAGCCTGCGGGCCCCGACCTACTTCACCTACTCTCGGTGGCCGGGCTACCCGGTCGTCAACACTACCCTGCAGAGCACGAAGTCCGCGGGGCCGATGGCTGCGGCGTGGGCGGTGGCCAGGGTCCTCGGCGACGACGGATACCGCGAAGCCGTCCGCCGTGCGCTCCAGGCGACGGACGTCATCGCGGCGGCGGTCGACGGCATCGGGGGCCTGCGGGTGCTCGGCCATCCCGACGCGACCCTGCTCGCCCTCGCCGCCGACGGCGGCCCCGGCACCGGGATCGACCCCTTCCGTCTCGCGGACGCGATGCGCGCACGAGGCTGGGCCCTGCAGCCCCAGCCGTCCTGCGGCTCGCTGCCGCGCACGGTCCACCTCACGGTCCAGCCGGTGTCCTGGGAATCGGTGGACACGCTCGTCGACGACCTCCGCGGCGCCGCCGACGAGGCACGCGCCCAGCCCTGGGCGGTCGCCGACGACCTCGAGGCGGCGTTCGCGGACCTCCCCGACCTCACCGGGGGAGGGCCCATGCCCCTCCGGATGGCGGGCGTGCACGCGCTCATCGACGCCCTGCCGCCGGAGGTTCGCGATCCGGCATTGGCCGGCATTCTCGGTGCGGTCTTCACGCCGCGGCGCTAGGGTCGCGGCACCGAGCACCGCGCGCGCAGACGTGAGGAAAGGCAGGCCATGATCATCTATCGCAGCCCGCTCCCGGACGTGGAGATCCCCGCGGTCCCGGTCACCGAGTTCATCCTCCGCCGGGCCGGGGAGGTCCCCGACCGCCCCGCGCTCGTCGACGGCCCGTCGGGTCGCACCTACACCTACGGCGTCCTCGCGGAGATGATCCTCAGGGTCGCCGGCGGCCTCGCGGCGCGCGGCCTCGGCCCCGGCGACACCATCGCCCTCATGGCACCCAACATCCCGGAGTACGCCGTCGCCTTCCACGGTGCGGCCGTCGCCGGCGTTGCGGTGAGCACCATCAACCCGACGTACACCGTCGATGAGGTGCGCTTCCAGCTCGAGGACTCCGGCGCCTGCATGCTCATCACGATCGGCCTCTTCGTCGACACCGCGAAGGAGGCGGCCGAGGGCACCGGGGTGCGCGAGATCGTGGTGATCGGCGAGGCTCCCGAGGGCACCATCCCCGTGACCGACCTCATCGGCGAGCCCCTCGACCAGGTCGACGTGGACCTCGAGGAGCACGTAGTCGTCCTGCCGTACTCCTCGGGCACGACCGGCTTCCCCAAGGGAGTGATGCTCACGCATCGCAACCTGGTGGCCAACCTGGTCCAGATCGAGAGCGGTCTCGCCGTCGAGGACGACGAGGTGGCCCTGGCGGTCCTGCCGTTCTTCCACATCTACGGGATGCAGGTGCTCATGAACGGCCTGCTGGCCCAGGGCATCACGATCGTCACCGTCCCCCGCTTCGACCTGGAGCAGGTGCTCGGGCTCATCCAGGAGAAGCAGGTCACCCGCTTCTTCGCCGTTCCGCCGATCATCCTCGCGCTCGCGAAGCACCCGATGGTCGACCAGTACGACCTGTCGAGCCTGCGGCAGGTGTTCTCCGGTGCCGCGCCGCTCAGCGCGGAGCTCGCACTCGAGGCGGGCAACCGCATCGACTGCGAGGTGGTGCAGGGGTACGGCATGACGGAGATGAGCCCGGTGTCGCACCTCACCCCGCCGGGTCAGTTCAAGCCCGGGACGTCCGGGGTGACCGTGCCGAACGCCGAGTGCCGCATCGTCGACCCCGTCACCGGGGAGGACCAGCCCGTGGGCGGGGAGGGCGAACTGTGGGTGCGCGGGCCGATGGTGATGAAGGGATACCTCAACAACCCCGAGGCCACGGCCGCCACCGTGGACGCCGACGGCTGGCTGCACACGGGCGATGTAGCCGTGATCGACGAGGACGGCCACGTCACGATCGTCGACAGGGTGAAGGAACTCATCAAGTACAAGGGCTTCCAGGTCGCCCCCGCCGAGCTCGAGGCACTGCTCCTCACCCACCCGGCCATCGGCGACGCCGCGGTCATCGGGATCCCGGACGAGGAGGCGGGGGAAATCCCCCGGGCCTTCATCGTGGTGAAGCCGGGCCAGGAGGTCACGGCCGAGGAGATCACGGAGTTCACGCGGGACCGGGTGGCGACGTACAAGGTGATCCACGACGTGGTCTTCACCGATGCCATCCCGAAGTCGCCGTCGGGCAAGATCCTGCGCCGGATGCTCAGGGATTCCGCCGCCTGAGGAGCCGTCGGTCCCGGCGTCCCGGCCCGCGCCGGGACCTCCCCGACGGGTGCCCCGCCACGCGGGACGACCGGCCCGCCTGTGGCGACACCGGGCGCGCCGCTGGGGCATAATCGGAGGACGCAGGTCTCGGGGCGCCCGCGATCCGGTGACTCATGTAGGGGGTGCTCCTCGTGCGGGCCTTCGTTCGCATCTCTGCGGCCATGATGGTCGCCGCTTCTGCTCTGGTCGCGGTCCCCGCGAGCCAGGTCGCCTGGTCCGCACCGGCGGCCGAGGCCGAGGCGGTCGGCTTCTCCGTCGACGGCAAGCAACTGGTCGACAAGGACCGCGTGGCGGCCGGGCGCGAACTCAAGATCGTGAACGTCCCCCCGGGTTCCCAGATCCTCCTCCACGACTACAAGGACCCCGCGAAGACCGTCGCTGTCCACCCCACCGACAAGGAGCGGGTCTTCAAGTCCGATCCGCTGCCCGCGGGCTGGCGGCTGTGGGCCAAGGTCAAGGCCCCCGACGGCTCGACCGCGAAGGTCAACTTCATCGTCGGATCCCCCGGCAAGACCTTCGACGTCAGCGTGTTCCCGGCCAAGGGCACGTGGGGCGTGGGGATGCCGCTCGTGGTCGACTTCGGAGTGCCCATCACCCGCAAGGCGGATGTCGAGAGGGCCCTGGTCGTCGAGGTCGTGAAGTCCGGCGAGCCGGTCGATATCGGCGAGGCGTCCTGGCACTGGACGGACTCGAGCACGATCGTCTTCCGTCCCCGCGACTACTGGCCGGGCAACGTCAAGATCAGCCTCAAGGCCGACCTCACGGGCATCGAGGGCGCGGCTGGCTGGTACGGCCCCAAGGTCGACTCGCACTTCCGGACCGGTGACCGCGTGATCATGCGGGTCAACCTCAAGACCCACGAGATGAAGTTCGAGCGCAACGGCGAGGTCGAGAAGACGTTCCCCATCTCCGGCGGCAAGCCCGGGTGGCAGACCGCCTCGGGCATCAAGGTCGTCACCGGCAAGTTCTCCCCCAAGCGTCTCTACAACCCCGGGCCCAACGGCTGGGACGTCACCGTGAAGTACGGCATCCGCGTCACCGACGACGGGGAGTACATCCACGACTCCGACTGGAACGGCAGCATCGGCTACGCGAACACCTCGCACGGGTGCACCAACATGTGGCCGTCCGACATGGCCTGGGTCTACCGCAACACCAGCATCGGCGACGTCGCCGAGTACAAGGGCAGTTCCAGCAAGCTGGGCACGGGGCACTACCTGAGCGGCTACTGGAACTACGACTGGAACGTCTGGAAGCAGGGCTCGGCCCTCTTCGCGAGGTAGCCTAACCCCCTTCATCGGGCTCGGCTGCCCCATGGGCGGCAGCGACGCGGGTGATCTTCGCCACGGAATCCGGCCCCGGGGTGCCCGCCGGGGCGGCGCCGCCATTGACCCTGTGAAAGTGCCACCCGAGGGGGGGCGGCAGGGACGCTCCCCCCCCCGCC
>JBJTJS010000365.1:0-16316 GCA_046096085.1 bacterium | reverse complement strand
TGCGGGAGCAGGCCATGCCTGCTCCCGCCTCGGAGGCCGATGAGGCCGCCGTACTGGAGGCCGATCTCTCCGACGCCGACGCCAAGGTGGCCGAACTCACCGACGACCTGCGGCGGGTCCACGCCGAGTACGCCAACTACCGCAAGCGCGTGGAGCGCGACCGGGAAGCAGCCCGCGACGTCACCGTCGCCGGGGTGCTCACCGACCTGCTCCCCCTCCTCGACGATGTTGCCCGTGCTCGCGAGCACGGCGAGCTCGAGGGCGCGTTCCGGGCCGTCGGCGAGGGCCTCGAGGCGACCTGCGCGCGCCTGGGCCTGGAGGCGCTCGGCGAGGTGGGCGAGCCCTTCGACCCGGCGGTCCACGAGGCTCTGACCAGCGAGGAGCGCGACGGGGTCGACACCCCCACGGTCATCGCGGTCTACCAGCCCGGCTACCGCCACGCGGGCCGGGTGCTGCGTCCGGCCCGAGTCGCCGTCGCGGGCGCCTGAAGGCGCAGCACACAACGAGGCAGGATGAACAGGGAAGCATGAACAAGGACTGGCTGGAGAAGGACTTCTACAAGGTCCTCGACGTTCCCAAGGATGCCTCCGCCGACGAGATCAAGAAGAAGTACCGCAAACTCGCCCGGCAGCTTCACCCGGACAAGAACCCCGGTGACGCGAAGGCCGAGGAGCGCTTCAAGGAGGTCTCGGAGGCGTACGACGTCCTCTCCGACGACGCCAAGCGCAAGGAGTACGACGAGGCCCGCACCCTCTTCGCGGGCGGCCGTGGATTCGGCGGCGGGGGCTTCGGCTCCCCCGGCGGTGGCACGACGTACGACTTCGGCGACATCTTCGGCGACGATGGCGGGGGGTTCTCCGACCTCCTCGGAGGGATCTTCAACCGGGGTCGCGGTGGCACGGGCCGTTCGGCCCGGACCCCTCGGCGCGGGGCGGACGTGGAGAGCGAGATCACGCTCGGCTTCGACGAGGCGCTCGCCGGGGCCACGGTCCCGCTGCGCCTGGCGAGCGACGCCGCCTGCGACGCCTGCCATGGCACGGGTGCCCGCGCCGGGACCGTGCCGCGCCTGTGCCCCGTCTGCGATGGCAGCGGCCAGACGAGCCGCAATGCCGGGGGCTTCGCCTTCGCCGAGCCCTGCGCTGCCTGCCACGGGCGCGGCCTCATCGTCGACGATCCCTGCCCCAGCTGCCGGGGCTCCGGCCGCGGGGTGAGCACGCGCACGGTCCAGGCCCGCATCCCCGCCGGGGTCAAGGACGGGGCGCGCATCCGGCTCAAGGGCAAGGGCGCGCCGGGCGAGCGGGGCGGCCCGGACGGCGACCTCTACGTCGTCGTGCATGTCCGCTCCCACCCGGTGTTCGGACGCAAGGGCGACAACCTCACCGTCTCCGTGCCGGTGACGTTCGCGGAGGCCGCACTCGGTGGACAGGTCGTCGTGCCCCCCCCCGGGGGCGGCACGGTGACCCTGAAGATCCCCGCCGGCACCACGAACGGCCGGACCTTCCGGGTGCGCGGCAAGGGAGTGCGCCGCAAGGACGGCACCACGGGCGACCTGCTGGCGACGGTGGACGTCACCGTCCCGGCGACGCTCAGCGAGGAGGCGCGCGAGGCACTGCAGAAGTACGCCGACACCACGGCCGACGAGGATCCGCGCAAGGACCTCCTCGCGGCGGCCGGCAAGGCGTCCGGGAGCTCGCCCTCCGGGGGAGATGCGTGATGTTCACCGACGACAGCACCCCCCTGTACGCGATCTCGGTGGCGGCCCAGCTCACCGACCTGCATCCGCAGACCCTGCGGCAGTACGACCGGCTCGGCCTGGTGTGCCCCCAGCGCACCAATGGGCGGAACCGGCTCTACTCCGCGCGCGACGTCGAGCTCCTCCGTGAGGTGTCCCGGCTGTCCGCCGACGGGGTCGGCATCGAGGGCATCCGGCGGATCCTCGCCCTGCAGGCGGAGGTGGAGGCGCTGCGCGACCAGGTGCAGGCCTACGCGCGCGAGAAGGCTTCCACCTCCCTGGTGCTGTGGAACCCGCAACGGCGGCGCCGGGCCTAGGGCGCGAGAAGAACGCCGACGAGACGGCACGACCTATACGACCTACACGACCGAGACGACCTCGACCCAGACAAGGACGCACGCGAACGACATGGACATCAAGTTCACGACCAAGGCCCAGGATGCGCTGGGCGCCGCCGTGCGCATCGCCGCCGCCCAGGGCAACGCCCAGGTGGAGCCGCTGCACATCCTCGACAGCCTGCTCCAGCAGGGCGAGGGCATCGCGTGCGCACTTCTCGACGCCATCGGCGTCGAGCGCCCTGCGCTCACGCGCGAGATCCGCGCGGGGGTCGAGGCGCTCCCGAGCGCCAGCGGCTCCACGGTGGCGGCCCCGCAGTTGAGCGGGCAGTCGTACGCCGTCCTGCAGGCCGCCGACACGCTCGCCAAGGAGCGCGGGGACGAGTACGTGAGCACGGAGCACCTCCTCGTCGGCCTGGCGTCCCAGCCCGGGACCCAGGACCGCCTCGTGCAGGCCGGTGCGACCCCTGAGAAACTGCTCGCCGCGCTGCAGGAGATCCGAGGAGGGGCACGCGTGACCAGTCCTGAGCCCGAGGGCACGTTCCAGGCCCTGGAGAAGTACGGCGTCGACCTGACGGCCCGAGCCCGCGAGGGCAAGATCGATCCGGTCATCGGCCGCGACGAGGAGATCCGGCGCACCATCCAGGTGCTGTCGCGCCGCACCAAGAACAACCCGGTGCTCATCGGCGAGCCCGGCGTCGGCAAGACCGCGGTCGTCGAGGGCCTCGCCCGTCGCATCGTCGAGGGCGACGTGCCCACCTCGCTCGAAGGCAAGACGCTCATCGCCCTCGACCTCGGTGCGATGGTCGCCGGGGCGAAGTACCGCGGTGAGTTCGAGGAGCGCCTCAAGGCTGTCCTCGACGAGATCAAGGAGTCCGACGGCCAGATCATCACGTTCATCGACGAGCTGCACACCGTCGTCGGCGCGGGTGCCGGCGGCGACTCGGCCATGGACGCCGGCAACATGCTCAAGCCGATGCTCGCGCGCGGCGAGCTCCGCATGATCGGCGCCACGACGCTCGACGAGTACCGCGAGTACATCGAGAAGGACCCCGCCCTCGAGCGTCGGTTCCAGCAGGTCTTCGTCGGACAGCCCAGCGTCGAGGACACCATCTCCATCCTGCGCGGCATCAAGGAGAAGTACGAGGCCCACCACAAGGTGGTCATCAACGACTCCGCGCTCGTGGCTGCGGCGGCGCTGTCCGACCGCTACATCACCTCCCGATTCCTCCCCGACAAGGCCATCGACCTCATGGACGAGGCGGCTGCCCGCCTGCGCATGGAGATCGACTCCTCCCCGGTGGAGATCGACGTGCTGCAGCGCCAGGTCGACCGCCTCCGCATGGAGGAGATGGCCGTGGCCAAGGAGACCGACGACGCCTCCAAGGACCGCCTCGAGCGGATCCGCGCGGAGATCGCCGACAAGGAGGAGGAGCTGCGCGGCCTGCGCAGCCGCTGGGATGCGGAGAAAGCCGGCCTGGACCGCATCGGCGAGCTCAAGGTGCTCATCGACGACCTTCGCGCCGTGGCGGAGAAGGCCCAGCGCTCCGGGGACTTCGAGCAGGCGTCCAAGCTGCTCTACGGCGAGATCCCGACCTTCGAGGAGGAGCTCGCCCGCGTGACCGCGGAGACCAATGCCCGCGAGGCGGCGATGGTGCAGGAGGAGGTCTCGGCGGACGACATCGCGGAGGTCGTCTCCACCTGGACCGGCATCCCGGCCGGGCGCCTGCTCGAGGGGGAGAGCGAGAAGCTCCTGCGGATGGAGGACTACCTCGACAAGCGCGTCGTCGGGCAGCCCGAGGCCGTGCGCGAGGTGAGCGACGCGGTCCGACGCGCTCGTGCGGGCATCGCGGACCCCAATCGGCCCACCGGGTCCTTCCTCTTCCTCGGCCCGACCGGCGTCGGCAAGACCGAGCTGGCCAAGGCGCTCGCGGAGTTCCTCTTCGACGACGAGCGCGCCATGGTCCGCATCGACATGAGCGAGTACTCCGAGAAGCACTCGGTGGCCCGCCTCGTCGGCGCGCCGCCCGGATACGTCGGCTACGAGGAGGGCGGTCAGCTCACGGAGGCGGTGCGACGCCGGCCGTACTCCGTCGTCCTGCTCGACGAGGTCGAGAAGGCCAACCCGGAGGTGTTCGACATCCTCCTGCAGGTGCTCGACGACGGGCGACTCACCGACGGCCAGGGACGCACGGTCGACTTCCGCAACGTCATCCTCATCCTCACGTCCAACATGGGCTCGCAGTTCCTCATCGACCAGTCTGAGCCGTACGACGTGCGCAAGGACCAGGTCATGGCCGTCGTGCGCCAGCACTTCCGGCCGGAGTTCCTCAACCGGCTCGACGCGATGGTGATGTTCAACCCCCTCGACGAGAAGGAGCTGGAGCGCATCGCACGTCTCCAGGTCGATCAGTTGCAGCGCCGCCTCGACGACCGCCGGATCTCACTGCACATCACCGACGAGGCCCTGCAGTGGCTGGTGAACAAGGGCTACGACCCGGCGTACGGCGCCCGCCCCCTGCGTCGCCTCGTCCAGACGGCCATCGGCGATCCCCTGGCCAAGGAGATCCTCTCCGGCGCGGTGCACGACGGAGACACGGTCGAGATCTCCACGGTCCCCGACGGGGAGCGCCTCGAGGTCGCCCCGCGACGCTGAGGGAGGGCTGCTCCTAGCAGTCGAGCCAGAAGTCGTGGGCTCCCTCGCCGACGACGTCGCCGTAGCGGTCGTACATCGTCACCTGCCACTGGTAGTGCGGCTCGTTGCGGGCGATGTAGCGGCACTGGGAGCTAGTCACGGACGAGAAGAAGAGCCTGTTGTCGGTGGCCCAGCCCCTCTTGACCCGCTTGACCTGGCGATTGAGGTCGTACCTCCAGCAGTTGCCGGTCTCGTCGGTGTCGACGTTGTAGAAGCACAGCCGGATGTTCTTGAGCATGTGGCTCTGGTCGAGGATGGTGAACTGCACGCGCAGCCGCTCCGACTCGCGGCCCACCTTGAGCTGGATGCGGTCGCCACCGGTGCTCCTGGCTGCGTAGCCCTGGCAGACCATGCGGAAGTCGTGCACACCCTCGCCCAGGACCCGCCCCCTGCTGTTGAGGACCCCGAGTTCGAGCGCGTAGTCACGGCCGTCGAAGTTCCGCAGGCACTCCTCACTCGTGGAGCGGTAGCCACCCACGCGGGCCCGCACGTCCCATCCGGAGGGAGTCTGGCGAATGCGCCAGGAGCCGTCACGGTACTTGCTCTCGCGCAGGGGCTGGGTGTCGCAGTTGATCCTTCGGTAGCTCGGCGTCACCAGGCAGAGGGAGACCTGCCGGCCGAGACCCTCGGGATCCTTGATGCTGAACGTGATCATGCTCTGGTTGGACTCGCGCCATGTGTAGACCTCCATGGCGGACAGCCCGGCGGACCGCACGGACACCCCTCGGGCCGACACCGCCGGCGCCACCACGAGCGCGGAGGTCGCGGCCACGGCCACCGAAATCGCCACTGCCATGAGTCGACGCATGGACTCCCCCCTCGTCGCGTCTCCCGCCCCCGGGAGCAGTGCGTCGCAGATCCTAGTCCGCTCCTTCGGGTGGCATCGGGGCGGCTCCAGAGGCCTTCGCCGCGGTCGCATCCCCGGAGGCGATCGGGCATGATCGATGGATGCGGAGTCGAGGAGGCAGGGGCTGGGGCGTGCGCCTCGTGGCCTGCCTCGCGTCGGTCTCCCTGCTCGCCGGTCCCGCGGCGCTCACGACGGTCCCCGCATTCGCGCAGACCCCCGCGCCCTCCTGGAAGGAGCGCCCCGACCCCGGGGACGTGCCGGAGGAACTGCCGGCCCGGTGCAAGTCGACGTACCGCTCCGCCGTGCAGTGGAAGTCCGACGTCAGCCGCATCGATCCCGACCGCCTCATCGTGTTCGACGGGCGGGAGGTGCGCGCCAAGGGTGCCGGCTGGCGGGTCGACGACCGGAAGTACGGCGCGTGGAGCCTGTGGTTCCACTCGCTCGTGTGGCTGGTCCTCGTCGCCATGGAGGACCCCGATCTCGCCGTCGAGGTCTTCATGGAGCGGGATCGCGCCCTCCCGGACCCCGGCAACGCCGCCTCGAAGTGGGAGAAGCGGGAGACGGGGTGGACCCAGGGCCAGTTCCGCAACCGACTCGAGACGGTCACCTGCCTGTACGAGTACACCGGTGACAAGCGGTTGCGCCCCATCGCGAACCGGCTGGCCGAGGCCAACATGGACCCGCGTCGCTACCCGGGCCTGCCCTACAAGCAGGTCCACAACCACGGCGCGATGTCCAACATCGCCCTGATCCAGGCCGGCACGGTCTTCGGGGTCCAGGAGTGGATCGACGTGGCCCTCGGCCGCCTGCGCGCTGACATCGGCGAGGTCTTCGAGCCCTGCGGGATGATGTACGAGCAGGCCTCCGTCTACCAGCTGCACAACATCAAGCTGTGGGAGAAGGCCGCGTCCATGCTCGGCAAGGAGCTGCAGGCCCCTCGTCGCGCGCTCGCCGCCCTCGTGCGACCCGACGAGGTCCTCGAGGCCATCGGCGACGGCAACCCGCTCTCGGGCCTGGAGCCGAGCGGTGAGTCCCTGTGGTGCGAGGAGACCGGGTGGGGCGCCTTCACCACGCGGGCCTCGGAGCACCTCACCCTGCGCTTCGGACCCCGGGAGGTCGGACACGGCCATCTCGACCACGGGGGCATCACGTGGTTCGCCGCGGGAGTCCCGGTGCTGTCCGACCGGGGCCTGTTCGACAAGCGCCGTGACGATCGCTACGACTACGCGCACGGGATGAGCGCGCACTCGGTCTTCGAGCCCGTGGGCTTCCCCGCCCTGGACCCGGAGACCACCGCGGTCAACCGCGGCGATCGCCTCTTCAAGGTCTCCGACTCCCGCGACGGCATCACGCGGGACCGCACCGTCCTCTTCGACGGCGACAGCCTGCGCGTCACGGACAGCGGTTCCGGCGCCGACTCGTGGATCCAGCACTGGCAGCTCGCCCCCGGCTGGACCCCGACGGCGACCGGTGCGGTCCATGCGACCGGCGCCACGCTGACCCTGAGCTGCGACAAGATGAAGGCCGTGCGCGTGGAGCACTACACCAAGTGGCGCGTCGCCGAGCAGGCCTGGGACCTGCAGTGCCGGGCGAAGTCCGACGGCGGGGTCGCGCGCCTGGTGACGACCCTCACGGTCGCCCCGGCGCCGCAGGCGTAGCCGTGGCCCGGGCCCGGGGCCTCACGATGGTGCTCGCGACCGCCCTCCTGGCGCCCGCGAGCGGGGTCGCGGCAGCGTCGCCGGCCTCGATGCCCCGGGAGTGCGCCAACGAGAGGAACGACGCCCTGGCGCGGGGCGTCGACGTGTCGGGGATTCCCACGACCGGGACCCTCGTGGTGGGCGGGCGCAGCGTGACCGTGACCGGGCCTCAGGCCCATTGGCGCCAGCGGGACGTGCTGGATCCGACGTGGACGACCCGGTTCCACGGGATGAGCTGGGTGGTGGTCGCCGCTCTCGAGGGACTGCCCGCGGTGGACATGGTGCTTGCGCGCCACGCGGCGCTGCCGGATCCGGGCCTGGCGTCCGGATTGGCCGAGCTGCAGGAGACAGGATGGACCGAGGGCGCCGTCCGCCTGCGCCAGGCCACGGTCAACTGCCTCTACCTCCTCACCCACGATGAGCGCCTCCTGCCCGTGGCGGACGACCTCGCGCAAGCGAACCTTGATCCGCAGCGCTACTGGGGGCTGCCGGAGAACCCCGTGCACAACCACGGGATCCTGGCGAACGTCGTCCTGCTGGAGTCCGCCCGGGTCTTCGGCCGCTCCGAGTGGCGAGACCAGGCACTGCGACGACTCGATGCCGACTCGGCGCACGTCTTCTCCGCCTGCGGCATGAGCACCGAGCAGTCCACCCACTACCACCTGGTCAACGTCCGCCTGTGGTCGCGCGTGCTGCGCGATCTGCCCGCGGATGCCGCCGCGCCGCTCGCGCAGGCCGTCGCCGACAGGATCGGCATGGCGAGCCTCGCCCTGGGGCGGCTCGCGCGCCCCGACGGGGTCGTCGAGGCCATCGGGGACGGGCATCCCCTCGCGCTCCCGGCCGGCATCTCGGCGGCCTCGGCGGGCCAGGACCCCCGGCTCTGGTGCCGCACCCGGGGATGGGCGGCCCACCGCAGCTCCTGGGACGACACCCTCGTCCACTACACATTGCGCTTCGGCCCGCGTCCGAGGTTCCACGGCCACCTCGACCAGGGCTCGGTCACGTGGTTCGCCTCGGGCGTGCCAGTGTTCTCCGAGCGCGGTCTCTTCGACACGCTCCGGGACGACCGCTACGCCGAGGGTCGATCGGCGGCGTACCACTCGGTCTTCGAGGCGGTGGGCGTGGTCTCGCGCTCCCCGATGCCGGGACGCCGGCAGTCCACCGCATCCGTCGACGAGTACGTGCTGGAGTGGAGGCAGGGAGACCTGTCCACGCGGCGCACTGTGACGGTCGCCCTGGATGCGCCGGCCCTGAGAGTCCAGGACGAGGGCACCTCGGCGGAGTATCGCCCCTGGGCCCAGCACTGGCAGCTGGCTCCCGGCTGGACCCCTCTTCCCCGCACGAGCGTTGCCGATCCTGCCGCCGTGCACGACTCGGGTGCCTACCTGTACGGCTCCTGCAAGTCCCGCGGCTTCGACCGGGGACGCGCGATCCCGGTTGAGGCGTTCCCCGCGCGGGGCGTCGCCGTTCCCGCCTGGTCCCTGCGCTGCGAGAGCGCCGGTGACCGCGTCACGATCAAGACGCTGTGGGTGGTCAGTGACGTGGCGGGCCGGCTGCGATGGGATCCGGTGGCCGACTCCTACGAGATCGTCGCGCCCACCCCGCCCGCGGCCTAGTCCGGGAGGCGGAAGTCGGCGGGGCCCGTCGGAGCCGGTCCGATCCCCTGGGGGTAGTGCACCCGGAACGACACCGCGCGGGCGCTCCCGCCCTCGTCATCGCCGACGTACGCGCGGACGACGTATCCGCCGGGCCGGGCGAACTGCACCTCGCCGCTCACCGCGAGCACGCTGCGAAGGTCGGCTCCCGGCGTCGCGCCCGCGGGCCGGCCGGCCTCGACGCTGCCCTCGACGGCGAACAGCTGCTCGCCGTCTTCGTGCTCGACGCTCACGGTCAGGGGGTAGGTGCGGTTGGTCTCGGTCCAGCCGATGATGAGGCTGACGCCGATGCCCATGTGGAGCATGCCGAGGTTGCCCTCGGGGTCCACCGGCTGCTCGAGCTCCGACCAGCCGGCGCCCTGGACGTAGAGCAGGCCGTCGATGGCCTCGGCGTGGTGGGCGAGGGTCACGAACTCGATCTGCGGCATGCCCCCATCCTCGCGCATCCGCGGCCTACGCGGCCACGGAGCCCCTGAGTCGGTCCACGGCCTCCCGCAGGACCTCGGGCCGCTTGCAGAAGGCCCACCGCAGCGACCGCTCGCCGATGTCCGGGTCATCGCAGAACACCTGGTTCGGGATGGCGACGACCCCCGCCCGCTCGGGAAGGGCCTCGGCGAGTGCGAGCCCGTCCGGGTAGTCGTCGAAGGGCCCGAGGTCGGAGGTGAGGAAGTAGGTCCCCTGCGAGGGGACGACGCTGAAGCCGATGTCGCGCAGACCTTCGGTGAGGATGTCGCGCTTGGCCTGCAGGTCGTGGCGGAAGGACTCGAAGTAGTCGTCGCCCATGCGCAGCCCGGCGGCGACGGCGTACTGGAAGGGCCCTCCCGAGACGAAGGACAGGTGCTGGCGCACGGTGCGCACGGCCCGGACGAGCGGAGCGGGGCCGGTGGCCCAGCCCACCTTCCATCCGGTGAAGGAGAACGACTTGCCCGCGCTTCCCACGCTCACGGTCCGCTCGAACATCCCCGGCAGCGTGGAGATCGGGATGTGCGGGCTGCCGTCGTACCAGAGGTGCTCGTAGGCCTCGTCGCTCAGGACGATGAGGTCGTGCTCCTGGGCGATGTCCGCGATCGCCTGGAGCTCGTCGCGGGTGAAGACCACCCCCGTGGGGTTGTGGGGCGAGTTGACGAGGATGAGGCGGGTCCGGGGGGTGATGGCCGCCCGCTGGGCGTCGAGGTCCGGGCGGAAGTCGGGCGGGCGGAGCGGCACGCTGACCCGTCGGGCTCCCGCGAGGTCGATGCCGACGGCGTAGATGTCGAACCAGGGCTCGAAGACGATGACCTCGTCGCCGGCCTCGCACAGGGACAGCAGCGCGGCACCGATCGCCTCGCTCGCGCCCGTCGTCACGCAGACGTCGGTGGCGGGATCGATCGACAGGCCGTAGAAGCGCATCTGGTGCTCGGCGATGGCCTGGCGCAGGTCGGGCAGGCCGTGGGCCGGCGGGTACTGGTTGCCCCGGCCGTCGCGGATGCACTCGACGGCGACCTCCTTGAGCAGGTCCGGGCCGTCGGTGTCGGGGAAGCCCTGCCCGAGGTTGATCGCGTCGAACTCCACCGCGAGCGCCGACATCCGGCCGAAGATGGAGTGGACGTACGGCTCCAGGCGGGGCACCAGGGTGCGCTCGGGCATGGGGGCGAGCCTAGCCAGCCTCCGCGGCCGGCCGGGCCGCCGTCAGCCCCAGTGCAGGATGACGTTGCTGTAGGGCACGGCATCGCCGGTGTGCACGATGCCGAGGCACTGGCCCACCCGCTGCTTGAACTCCGCGTGCGGGATCCAGGTGATCGGCAGTTCGCCGAGGTGCGCGAGGTAGTCGGCCTGGACCGCGGGGTCGACGCTCGCCCGGAATTCGTCGGCCATGACGACGCTGCTGACCTCGTGCTCGGCGAGGATCACGTCGACGACCTGGGGGATCGTTGGGATTCCCCGGTCGAGGATGAGCTCGATCGTCTCGACGTCGGGGTAGGACGGGAAGGGCCCGTCGAGGATCGCGATCGCGTTGGCATGCCGGAAGCGCGCGAGGAGCGAGGCGAGTTCGGGATTGAGGATCATGCGCCCTCCCTGAGGGTTCCGTCGCGGACGATGCGGTCGATGTCGTCGGAGCGCGGCAGGGAGGGCATCGCGCCGGCCACCGTGGCCGCGAGCCCGCCGGCCGCGCAGGCGCGGTGCAGGCACTCCTCCCACGGGAGGCCGGCGGCCAGGCTCGCGGCGAGGGTGCCGCAGAAGGCGTCGCCCGCGGCGGTCGTGTCGACGGCATCGACCGCGTAGGCCGGCACGTGTCCGTGGGCGTCGCCGTTGTCCCAGACGCAACCGCGGTCGCCGAGTGTGACGACGACGCATCCCGCCCCGCGCTCCAGCAGGGCCTGCGCGGCCGCGCGCGCGGTGACCTCGTCGCGCACGTCGATCCCGGTGAGCGCCGATGCCTCGTGCTCATTGGGGACCAGGACGTCGGTGGCGGCCAGGAGCGCGTCGGGGACGCCGCCGTCCGGGACGGGGGCCGGGTTGAGCAGCGTCCGGAGGTCGTGGGCACGCGCCGTGACGAGCCCCGCGAGGGCAGCGTCGAGCGTCGCCTCGAGGTTGGCGAGCACGACGGGGGCGCGGCTCGACATCGCGCCGGTGGCTTGCTGCGCGTGCGCGGCCGTGAGCATCCCGTTCGCGCCCGGGATCACCACGATGCGATTGGCGCCCGACGCGTCGACCTCGATGAGCGCTGTGCCAGTGGCCGCATCGGCCACGGAGAGCTCCGCGTCATCGATTCCCTCGCCGCGCACGATGGACCGCAACCAGCGTCCGCCGTCGTCGTCCCCCACGGCTCCGACGAGGTGGACGGCCTGTCCGGACCGGGCCGCGGCGATCGCCTGGTTGAGCCCCTTGCCGCCCGCATGTCGGGCGAAGTCCCGCCCCGTCACCGTCTCGCCGCTGCCCGGCATGCGATCGACGAGGAGGACCAGATCCACGTTGAGGCTGCCGATCACGACGACTCCGGGCACGGACCGAAGGCTAGCGCGGCAGGATGGGCGCGTGAGCATCCTCGGCATCGACCTCGGCACCCAGTCGGTCAAGGTCGCCACCGTCGCCACCGGCGACCACGGGGCCCGGGTGCTCGAGTCCGCCACCCGGGCGTACCCCGTCGAGTCGCCCCACGCCGGATGGGCCGAGAGCGACCCGGCAGCGTGGCTCGCCGCCACCCTCGAGGCCGCGCGGGAGGTGCTGGGCCGGCTCCAGGAGCCGCCGCGGGCGATCGGCCTAAGCGGTCAGATGCACGGGGTCGTGCTCTGCGGCGACGACGGCGAGCCGCTGCGTCGAGCGATCACATGGGCCGACCTGCGCAGCAGCGCCCAGGCGCGGCGCATATCCGCGGAACTGGGCCCGCAGGGACTCGCCCGGCTGGGCTCGGCGGCCTTCCCCGGCTTCGCGGGGCCCACGCTCGCCTGGCTGGCCGACGAGGAGCCGGCTGTGCTGAGCAGTGCCCGATGGGCCCTGCAGCCCAAGGACTGGCTGCGGTTCGCGCTGGGCGGCGCGGTCGCCACCGACCCCTCCGACGCCAGCGGCACGCTGCTGTACGACGTCGTGGACGGGGAGTGGAGTCCGGCGGCGCTCGAGGCCTGCCGCGTCGACCCGGCCCTCCTCGCGCCCATCGTCGCGTCGCAGGCCGTCGGCGGGACGGTCGGGGCCGTGGGCGGTGCGCTGGCCGGCCTGCCGATCGCGGTGGGAGGGGCTGACGCCGCCTGCGGCAACCTCGGGCTCGGCCTCGCCGCGGGGCGGGGGTCCATCGCCCTGGGCACGGGCGCCCAGATCGCGAGCGTCCTCGCCGTGCCGGCCCCGGATGCCAGCCTGCGGACGCACACCTTCGCGTCGGCCGGTGCCGCGGGCGATTCGTGGTACCGCCTGGGCGCGGTGCAAAGTGCCGGCCTGGCGATCCAGCGCGTGGTCTCCTGGCTCGGCGCCGACATCGCCGAGATGCAGGCCTCGCTGGCCCAGGGCATCCGCCGGGACGACCCGCTCTTCCTGCCTTTCGTGGCCGGCGAGCGCAGCCCCTACGTCGCGCCTGAACTGCGAGGTGCGTGGCACGGACTGTCCCTGGGCACGTCGCGCGAGGCGATGCTGCGCAGCGTCCTCGAGGGCATGGCCTACGTCGTCTCCGCGGCGTACGAGGCCGTGTGCGATTCCGGTGCCGTGCCCGAGCCGCCCGTGACCATGCTCGGCGGCGGCAGCCGCGACCCGGCGTTCGTGGACTTCCTCGCCACCGCGCTCGGGGTGCCGCTGCGCCCGGCCGAGGTGGGCGACGCGACGGTCGTGGGGGCGGCGCGCCTGGGGGCGGCCATGGCGGGCATGGACCTGCCCCCCGTGGTCGCGCGCGAGCATGCGACCGTGGACCCCCGGGAGGATGCCCTCACGGAGGAACGGCAGCGTCGCTGGCGGGCCCTGGTGGAGTCGAGCCTCCGCGATGCGCAGGCGGGCGAGGGGAGCGGGACATGACGAGGGTGGCGATCGGCTCGGACCATGCGGGATACCCGCTCAAGGCGGTGCTGCAGGAATGGCTGCACGACAACGGCCACGAGATCGTCGATGTCGGGACGGACTCCGAGGACAGCTGCGACTACCCGGTGTTCGGCGCGGCCGTGGGTCGCGCGGTCGCCTCGGGAGCCGTGGACGTCGGCGTGGCCGTGTGCGGGAGCGGGTTGGGCATCTGCATGGCGGCCAACAAGATCCCGGGAGTGCGGGGTGCCGTGCTGCGCACCGCGGAGGATGCCGAGCTGAGCCGTCGGCACAACGATGCGAACGTGGCCTGCTTCGGCGCGCGCATCACGGCGGCGGCCGAGGCCGAGCATGCCCTGTCGGTGTTCCTCGCGACGGGATTCGACGGCGGGCGTCACGCGCGCCGGGTCGAGCTGCTCGGCGAGCTGGACGAGGAAGGCCGCTGATCGCTACGGCAGGTCGATGAGGACCTTGCCGACCGCGCCCGACTGCACCGCGTCGTGCGCGGCCGCCGTGGCCTCGAGCGGGAAGCGCGTCACCGGCAGCGGCACGAGGTCGCCCGCCTCGAGGGCCTCGGTGATCTCGGAGACGGCCGCGGCGAGGAGCGCCGGGCTGAATCCGTAGACGAGCATGAAGCGCAGGGTGACGTTGAGCATCATCAGCGACCGGATGGCCAGGGCGGCCTCGGGGGTGTCGGCGGCATAGCTCGCGATCACGCCGTGAGGGGCGATGACCGCGGTATCCGCGGCGAGGTTCGGTGCGAGGGCCACCTCGACGATGCGGTCCACGCCGGCCCGTGCGGCCGCGCGAATCTGCTCGACCGCGTCCGCGTCGCGGTAGTTGACGATCACGTGCGCCCCGGCGTCGGCGGCGAGGTCGCGCTTCTCCGGGCCGCTCACCGTGGCGATGACGTGGGCCCCCCCGCGCACCGCGAGCTGGATCGCCGCGTGGCCCACGGCGCCCGCGCCACCGGTGACGAGCACGGTGCGCCCGTCGATGGGGCCGTCGACGAAGAGGCACCCGTAGGCGGTGATGTACGGGATGCCGAGGGCTGCGGCTTGATCGATGTCGACGCCGGCCGGGATCGGCACGGCCTGGCGCGCGGGGACGACGCAGTACTGCGCCGCGGTGCCCCAGGGACGCTGGAGCGCGGAGTGGTAGACCCAGACACGCTCTCCGATCCGTCCCGGATCCACGCCGGGGCCCACCGCGTCGATCGTGCCGGCACCGTCCTGGCCCGGCACCTGCACCGGGAAGGGCAGCGGGTCAGCGGACGACCGTGCCTTCCAGTCGGTGGGGTTGACCGCCGCCACGCCGAGGCGCACGCGCACCTCGCCCACGTCGGGGCCGGGTGTCGGGATGTCGGCGACCCGGATGACATCGGAGGAACCGCGCTGCTCGTAGATCGCCGCTCGCATGGCTGGTCAGCGTAGCCCTCCCGCGCGTCAGCGCGCGACGAGCAGGACTGCCTTCGACCGGCTCGCGCCGTACTCATTGGCCACGATGGCCACGCAGGAGTACTCGGTTCCCCTGCGCAACCGCTCGACCGTGGCGCGCCCTCCGGCCGCGATGTCGCCACTGCGGGTGGGTCGCCCGGCGGCGGTGCACTCGACCACCTTCGTGACGAGCGGGGAGCCGTTGCCGCGCATGTTGACGATGCGGAAGGTCGCGGTGCCGCCCGGCTGGACCGCGTGCTCCTGGATGCGCGGTCGCGCGGGGAGACCGTCGACGAGGACCTCGACCGGAACGGACGGGTCGGACGCCGCCGTGCCGATGAGCGAGCGCGCGGTCACGACGTACGTCGTGCCGGTGGCCAGGCCCTCGACGGTGCATCGTGCGCGCTGCGGGAGGGCGGGCGCCGGCACCGTGCACTCGAGGGCGGAGCCGTCCGGCGCCACCGCGGTCACGGCGTAGGCATCGGGGGCCGGACCCTCGGAGGACCCGCGCACGACGGCGGTCAGCGATGTCGGGGAGGTGTTGACGCGCAGCACCTCCGGCGGCTCGGGACGATCGACCGGATCGTTGTCGAACGGCACCCCGGCGGCGGCGAGGAACTCGTTGTACGCCGACACCCGGGCGTAGACGCCGGGGCCCCGGGGGGATCCGCACACCTCGATGCCCCAGCTCACGACACCGACGAGGCGTCGTCCGTCGCCGGTGCCGCCGACCAGGGGTCCGCCGGAGTCTCCGACGCAGGCATCGACCGGGCGGCCGTTGCGCACGCCGTCCGCGCACAGCATCGCGGCTGGGTCGACGTCGGCCGGGCCGTAGCCGGAGAAGGTGATCCCGTCGAGCACGAAGTCCTGGCCCCCGCCGCACGACGACTTGGGGAAGACGGTGAGGCTGCCGGTGCGGAAGATGTCGGGGAACTTCCAGGGCTCGGTCTTGTTGGTCGCTCCCCAGCCGGCGACGCGCACGGTCTTGCGCGCGGCGGCGAGGGTCCTGGCCTCCTCGGCCGTGGCCGGCGCGAGCGTCGGCGTGGACTCCAAGGGGAGGTCGAGGGTGATGACGGCGATGTCGCCGGCGAAGGTCTGGGGGTCGTAGCCGGGGGAGACCTCGATGCGCGTGACGTTGCGCACCCGCAGCGTGAGGCTGCTCAGGGCGCCGCTCGGGCCGGGGGAGCCGACGACGAGGTCGGCTGCCTTGCGGCCCCGGACGCAGTGCGCGGCGGTGATGACCAGGGTCTCGGAGGCCAGGGTGCCCCCGCAGAACTGGGCGGTGAGGAATCCCTGGGTCTCGAAGGTCGACTTCCGCGCCAGGGCGACGAGGAAGGGCCACTCCGCCGTGGAGCCCTGCTCCCCGTTGACGACGCGCGGGGCGGCCTGCGCGGGGGCGGCATCCGCGGGGGCGGCGACGAGGAGCGGCAGGGTCTGGAGGGCGGC
>JBJTJS010000364.1:0-11902 GCA_046096085.1 bacterium | reverse complement strand
GCCCGACATCCTCGACCCGGCGCTCCTGCGCCCGGGCCGGTTCGACCGGCAGATCGCCGTCGAGCGTCCCGATCTCGAGGGCCGCGCCGCCATCCTGGCGGTGCATGCCCAGGGCAAGCCGCTGGCCGAGGGAGTCGACCTCCGGGCGGTGGCACGGCGCACCCCCGGGTTTACCGGCGCCGACCTGGCGAACGTCCTCAACGAGGCAGCGCTGCTCACCGCGCGCAATGACGGGCAGCTCATCGACAACGAAGCGCTCGACGAGGCGATCGACCGCGTCATCGCCGGGCCGCAGAAGCGCACGCGGGTGATGGACGACCACGAGAAGAAGATCACGGCCTACCACGAGGGAGGCCACGCCCTCGTCGCAGCCGCGCTCCCGGGCACCGACCCGGTGCACAAGATCACGATCATGCCCCGTGGCCGCGCGCTCGGATACACGATGGTCCTGCCCGACCAGGAGAAGTACTCCACCACGCGAAGCGAGATGCTCAACCAGCTCGCCTACATGCTCGGCGGCCGCGCGGCGGAGGAGTTGATCTTCCACGATCCCACCACGGGTGCGTCCAATGACATCGAGAAGGCGACCGGCCTGGCGCGCGCCATGGTGACGCAGTACGGGATGACCGAGCGGCTGGGGGCGATCCGCTACGGCCAGGAGCAGAACGAGGTGTTCCTCGGCCGCGACATGGGCCACGTGAGGGACTACTCCGAGGACGTCGCCGCGGCGATCGACGAGGAGGTGCGCACCCTCATCGAGACGGCCCACCAGGAGGCCTACGAGATCCTCGTGGAGAACCGCGACGTCCTCGACCGGCTCGTCCTCGAACTGCTGGAGAAGGAGACCCTGGACAAGGGCGAGGTGGAGGCGGTGTTCGCCGACCTGCGGTCCCGGCAGCGTCGACCTGCGTGGACCGGGTCCGCACTCCGCAAGCCGGACATCCGCGGGCCCGTCGATACCCCGCAGAAGGCCAACGGCTCCGTCAACGGCGCCGCCCACGGCCCCGGCAACGGCGCCGTCAACGGCACGGCCGGATCGGCGCAGGAGGAGAGCGCGACTCTCCCGTCATCGGACGCTCCTGCCGAGCAGGGCTGACGATGCCGGACCCGGGCGACGCGATCTCGCCCATCAGCCTCGACCGCGAGCCACCCGCGATCGCCGCGTTCGACCATGCCAGGGCCGAGGCTGCGGTCCGCGAACTGCTGCTGGCCGTGGGGGAGGACCCCGACCGAGAGGGCCTCGTCGAGACTCCCGCCCGCGTGGCGCGCGCCTACGCGGAGATCTTCTCCGGGATGCACCAGACGGCGGACGACGTCCTCACGACGACGTTCGACATCGGCCACGAGGAACTCGTCATCGTCAGGGACATCGAGGTCTACAGCACGTGCGAGCACCACCTCGTGCCGTTCCACGGCGTCGCGCACGTCGGATACATCCCCGGGGCTGACGGCCGCATCACCGGACTGTCCAAGCTGGCCCGGCTCGTCGACGTGTACGCGCGCCGTCCCCAGGTCCAGGAGCGACTCACCGGTCAGGTCGCGGACGCGCTGATGCGCATCCTCAATCCCAGTGGGGCCATCGTGGTCGTCTCCTGCGAGCACCTGTGCATGTCCATGCGCGGGGTGCGCAAGCCCGGATCCCGCACGGTCACCAGCGCGGTGCGCGGATCGCTCGTCAACTCCGCCACGCGCGCCGAGGCGATGGCCCTCCTCACCGGCTAGCCATGCGCCGCCCCGAAGGACTGCCGGAGGCGCTGGGCGCCCTGGACCGCACCCTGGTGATGGGCATCGTCAACGTCACCCCCGACTCCTTCTCCGACGGAGGCCTCTGGTCGGATCCCGACCAGGCGATCGCCCGCGGCCTCGGCCTCAGGGCGCTGGGCGCAGACCTCGTCGACGTGGGCGGCGAGTCGACCCGCCCCGGTGCCGACCGGATCCCGGTGCGCGAGGAGCTCGACCGGGTGATTCCCGTCGTCTCCGCCCTGGTGTCCGCCGGGGTTCCGGTGAGCATCGACACGATGCGCGCCGAGGTGGCCGCCGCATGCGTGGCCTCCGGGGCCTGCCTGGTCAACGACGTGAGCGGCGGCGCTGCCGACCCGGACATGGGCCCGTGGATCGCTGGTGCGAGCGTCCCCTATGTCGTCATGCACTGGCGTGGACCGAGCAGGGTGATGGCGCGGATGACCTCCTATGACGACGTCGTCGCCGATGTGTGCGCCGAGCTCATGTCACGCGTCGACGCCCTGTGCGGCGAGGGCGTCGACCCGCGCCGGATGATCCTCGACCCCGGACTCGGCTTCGCCAAGGAGTCCGAGCACAACTGGCAGTTGCTGGGACGCCTCGACGTCCTGCAGGGCCTGGGCTTCCCGCTTCTCGTCGGAGCGTCGCGCAAGAGATTCCTCGGGGACCTGCTCGCCGATGCATCGGGGCCGCGTCCCCTCGCCGATCGCGACGCCGCGGGCGACGCCATCTCGGCGCTGGCCGCGCGTGCAGGAGCATGGGCGGTCCGGGTCCACGAGGTGGCCGCGACCCGTGACGCCGTGGCCGTCGCGCAGGCGTGGCGTGCGGCAGCCGGGGAGGCGTCGTGAGCGCCCTCATGCCCGGACATGGCAGCGATGTCATCAGGGTTCGGGGGATCCGGGCCCTGGGCCGCCATGGCGTCCTGCCCGAGGAGCGGGAGCGCGGCCAGCTCTTCATCGCCGACGTCGCCGTGGCCGTGGCACCCGCATCCGACGACGACCTCGCGACGACGGTCGACTACGCCGAGATCGCGCAGCGGGCCCGCGAGATCCTGGCCGGCGATCCGCACGACCTCATCGAGACGGTCGCTCAGCGCATCGCGGAGGCGTGCCTCTCGCTTCCCCGCGTCACCGCCGTCGAGGTCGAGGTCCACAAGCCGCACGCGCCGGTGGGGGTCGCCGTGGAGGACGTGAGCGTGCACGTGCTGAGGGAGCGCCGAGGGTGAGCCGCCGTGCGGTCCTGGCACTCGGCTCCAACGTGGGCGACGGCGTCGCCACCCTGCAGGGTGCCATCGAAGCCCTTGCGGCGACGCCGGGAGTGCGGGTCGCCGCGGTCTCGTCGCCCTATCGCACGGCGCCAGTGGGCGGCCCGGAGCAGGACGACTTCGTCAACGCTGTCGCGCTGGTCGACACGCTGCTGGAGCCGAGGGAGCTCCTGGCCGCCTGCCAAGCGGTCGAGGCGGCCTTCCACCGCGTGCGCGAGGTCCGCTGGGGTCCGCGAACGCTCGATATCGACGTCATCGACTTCGACGGCGTGGTCGACGGGGATCCCGTCCTCACGCTGCCCCATCCCCGTGCGGCCGAGCGGGCGTTCGTGTGCGTTCCCTGGGCGGAGGTCGACGCCGAGGCGTCGATGCCCGGCCGGGGTCGCGTCTGCGACCTGGTCGACGCACTCGATGCGTCCGGCGTCCACCGCATGGAGTCGATCGTCCTGGTGATCCCGAGCGGTGCTTCGTGAAGCCCACGCGCTGGCTCACGCTGGCGGCCGTCGCCGCGGTGGGCGTCGCGGTCGGCTGGGTCGCGGTCCTGCTCGTCGACCGACTGGCCGGGCGGATCCTCGTGGTGCCCTGGCTCGCCGCGGGCGCGCTGTGGGTCCTGGCCCTCGCCGTCGTCCTCTGGACGCTGCTGAGCCGTCCCTCGCTCGTGGAGCCGCGGCGGGGAGGGCGTCGCGGCGAGCCCCTCCCGGTCGTGACGACGACGCCGCGCGGGGCGCAGCGGACCGGGCGACCCCGGATCCCCCCTCTCGTGGCCGCGCGCACGGCCGCACTCGCAATGGCCGCCTCGCGCACCGGTGCGCTGATCGGCGGCTTCTACCTCGGCATCCTGCTGGCGATCATCCCTGTCGTGTCGACGCCGAGTGGCTCCGCTTCGGCCTCCGCCGCCCTGGCCAGCGTGGGCGCCTGCGCGGTCCTGGTGGTCTCGGCGCTGTGGCTGGAGTCGATGTGCCGGCTGCGCAACGACGACGATCGCTAGAGTGCCGACATGAGTGCCGAGCCAGTCCTCGAGGACCTTCCCTTCGACGAGCTGCGCCAGCGCGCCTTCCACGTCGCGGAGCGCCATCTCGACATCGGCTTCTTCACCGACCTGTACTCCCACATGCCGGGGATGATCGCCATCGAGGGCGAGGGCGGGGACCTCGGGTCCACGGGAGGGACGATCCTGGAGTCCATCCGCGCGTTCAAGGAGATGTTCGGCGACGGCAGCGACCTGCCCGAGGACACCCAGGCCCTGCTGCGCGCGCGCTTCGCGACGTACCTCCGGGAGCACGGCCAGTCCTAGACCTCGGCCGCGTCAGTGGTCGACGTCTCCCGCGAGGAGCAGGAACGACGACACCGCGACGGCGAGGTCGGCCACCCGGGTCCCGGGGAGTGCGATCCCCAGCGCCTGGGCATGCGCGTACGACGGCGTCCGCAGCCGCACCCGCCAGGGAGTCGGCTCGCCGACGGAGACGACGTACGCCCCGGCGATGCCCGTGCAGCTCTCCACCATCGCGTACGCCGACCCCTCCGGGGCGCGCACGACCTTGGGAAGCGCCACGTCCACGGGTCCCTCCGGGATCCGGTCGGTGATCGCGACGATGAGATCCAGGTCGGCCTCCACCTGCTCGAGGAGGACCCGGTAGCGCGCACGAGCATCACCCTCGGGGGCGGTGATGACGCGCACCGCGTCGCGCAGTTCGCCGTAGGCGAGGTAGGGCCGGTCCCTTCGCAGGTCGAGCCCGACCCCGCACGCGCGGAGGGCCGGACCGGTGGCGCCGTATTCCCTCGCCGAGGCGGAGGACAGCGGCGCGATACCGGGCGGGACCGTCCGCTCGAGCGCGTCACGGAGTTCGGGCAGTTGCGAGCGCACGACACCCACGGCGTCACGGACCTCCTGCAGCCACGCATCGCTCGCGTCGTGCGCGAGGCCGCCGATCCTCGTGATCATGACGTGCACGCGACCCCCGGAGACCGACTCCAGGCACCGCAGGAGTGCCTCGCGTCCCGCCATTCCGGGGGCGCGGCCGGGATCGGCGCCGTGCGGAGGGAGGGTGGCGGCGCCGGCGAGGTGCATGAGGGCGGCCGACGCACGGTTGATCTCGCACAGCACCGTGCGCAGCCAGACCGCGCGCGGGGGCGCCTGCAGGCCCAGCAGTTCCTCGACGGCGAGGGCGAGCGCGACCTCGGAGGTGACCGCCTGCAGCCAGTCGTGCCGATCGACGAGCATGAGCGCCTGCCGGTAGTCGCGCGACTCCAGGAGCTTCTCCGCGCCACGGTGCAGGAGACCGGGACGCACCTCCGCGGCCGCGACCACGGCGGGGTCCGACGTCGTGTCGAGCTGGCAGTCCAGGCGCAGGGCGCCGTGACCGGAGGGGTGGATCTCTCCGAGGTCGAGGACGAGGTCGCACGACGAGGCGCCGACGCCCGACCCCGCGGTCACCGGCGACACGGCTCCGCCGCGCGACCCGGCAGACTCGTTCGCCTCCTGCTTCACCACGGCAGCATCCCACGAGGGAGGGGGGAGCCGTGATGCTCGAGCGGCTGCGCGATGCCGGCTGTGCGACAGTGCCGGCATGGCGGTCCCCTGGTCCGACGCGTGGCGTCGCGCGGCGACTGGCCCCGGGGGATTCTGGCGTCGCGAGTCCCCGTCTTCCCACTTCGCGACCTCCACCGGCCGGGCGCTCGCGGAGGCCAGGGTCGGCCTCCTTCGGGATGTCGACGCGCGCGTCGCGGCCACCGGGGAAGACGGCGTACCGCACGACGGTGCCCTCGACGTGATCGACGTGGGCTCCGGGGACGGCACCCTGCTCCGCTACATGGCCGAGATCCTCGAGGGGACCGAACTCGGGGCGCGGTGCCGTCTCGTCGGCATCGACGTGCGGCCGCGCCCCACCGCGCTGAGCGCCGCGGTGGAGTGGTGGGAGGGCGATGCGGAGGAACTCCCCGCCCGGGGCGCCCGCGGGCTGGTGATGGCGCACGAGTGGCTCGACGAGGTGCCGCTCGACATCCTCCAGCGCGATGCCCGGGGCGCGGACCGCCTCGTGCTCGTGACGGAGGATGGTCGCGAGTTCCTGGGCGACACGGTCCCGTCCGACCATCCCCTCGCACGGTGGTCCGCACGGTGGTGGCCCCGGGACGGAGTCGGCGATCGCGCCGAGGTCGGCCTCTCCCGCGACCGCGCGTGGGCTCGTCTCTGCGCGTCCGTGCGAGCGGGGACCGTCATCGCGTCGGACTACGCGCGTGCTCGGCCGGGGCCGACCCTGCGGGGCTACCGCGACGGGAGGGTCGTCGCACCGGTGCCCGACGGCACCTGCAACATCACCGCGGACGTGACGGTCGACGCGTGCGTCGCCGCCACCCCCGCCCTACGAGTGTCGACCTGCCCCCAGCGAGAGGCGCTCGCCGGCCTCGGCGTCTCCGCCGCCCTTCCCGATCCCACGGCGATGGAGGTCGAGGCGTACGCGCGCGATCTGTCGAGAGCGCTCAACGTTCGCGCCCTTCGGGCGCCCGGGGGTCGCGGTGCGTTTCGCTGGCTGCGCGCCGACGTCGGATGAGCAGCCTCTACCCTGCAGGCGTGGTGTCCCCGCCTCCACGACTGCGGGTCGGCGTGATCGGTTCCGGTCGCGTCGGGGCCGTTCTCGGCGCTGCCCTGCGCCGCACCGGGCACCAGGTCGTGGCCTGCTCCGCCCGCTCCGACCTCTCGCGGGTCCGCGCCGAGGCCCTCCTCCCCGGCGTCCCGATCGCGCCGCCCCGCGACGTGGCCGAGCAGTGCGACCTCGTCCTGCTCACGGTGCCCGACGACCGCCTTCCCGAGGTTGTGGCTGACCTCGCTCCGGTGGTGCGCAGCGGCCAGATCGTGATGCACGTATCGGGGAGGCTCGGGCTGGACGTCATGGCACCGCTCGTCGGCGTTCTGCCCATCGCCGCGCATCCGGTGATGACGTTCACCGGGACCAGTCTCGACCTCGAACGGCTCGAGGACTGCCCGTTCGGCGTCACCGCGCCCGACGTCGTGCGGCCCATCGCGGAGGCGCTCGTCGTGGAGATGGGCGGGGAGCCGGTCTGGGTGGAGGAGGGATCTCGTGGGCTCTACCACGCTGCCCTCGCTCACGGCGCCAACCACCTCGTCACGCTCGTCGCGCAGACACTCGACCTGCTGTCCAGCGCGGGCGTGAGCGAGCCGGCGGTCCTCGCCCGCCCGCTGCTCACCGCGGCTCTCGACAACGCCCTGCGCGAGGGGGATGCGGCGCTGACCGGGCCCATCGCCCGCGGCGACGTCGCCACCGTGCGTGCTCACCTCATCGAGCTGGAGGGCGCCGACGAGGCCACCCTGGCCGCATACCTGACCCTCGCCCGCGCCACCCTCGACCGCGCGGTCGCCCGCGGCGCCATCGACGAGGCGCGGGCCGGGGAGATCGGCGACCTGCTCGACGCTGCCGAGGCCCCGTGGGAGTACGGGGGCCTTCCATGACGTCCTTGCTCGCGCGCCGAGCGGACCTCGACGAGTTGGGCCGCCCCGCGGGGAGGACGGCCGTCGTCATGACGATGGGCGCCCTCCACGAGGGTCACGCGGCTCTCGTCCGCGTCGGCCGGGGCATCGTCGGAGCGGACGGCCGCGTCCTCGTCACCGTCTTCGTGAACCCGCGGCAGTTCGGGGCCGGCGAGGACTACTCCCGGTACCCGCGCAGCCTCGAGGCCGACGTCGCCATCGCGGGCGAGGCGGGAGCCGACGCCGTCTTCGCCCCCGACGTGACCGAGGTGTACCCGCCGGAGGGGACGCCGGCGGCCTCCATCTCCGTGGACCCCGGTCCTCTCGGCGACGAGCTCGAGGGTGCCAGCCGGCCGGGGCACTTCACGGGCGTGCTCACCGTCGTGGCCAAGCTCCTCCACCTCACGCGCCCCGATGTCGCCCTGTTCGGCGAGAAGGACTACCAGCCGCTCGTCCTCATCCGCGCGATGGCGCGGGCCCTGGACTTCCCCGTCGACGTCGTGGGGGTACCCACTGTCCGCGAGGCTGACGGACTCGCGATGAGCAGCCGCAACCGCTACCTGTCATCCGCCGCGCGGGGCGCGGCGTCCGCGATCCCCCGGGCGCTGCGCGTCGGTCAGGAGAACGCTGCGGCGGGCGCCCAGGCAGTGGAGGACGTCGTACGCCGAGCCCTCGATGAGGCGGCGGCAGGCGCGGCGCTTCCCATGAGCGTCGACTACGTCGCCGTTCGCTCGCTCGATCTCGGGGCACCCCCGCAGAGCGGCGAGGCGCGGCTGCTCGCTGCCGTCATCGTCGACGGGACCCGACTGCTCGACAACGTCCCGCTGGTGCTGGGGGCGCCATGACCGGCCTGCTCGCCCCGGAGCCCGGCTGGCAGGCCGAGGCCGACACCATCGTCATCGGTTCCGGCGTTGCCGGGCTCACCACCGCCCTGCATGCGCGCCTCACCGGACGCCGGGTCCTGCTCGTCACCAAGGGGCGCGTCGAGGAGGGGTCGACGCAGTGGGCGCAGGGCGGCATCGCCGCGGCGCTCGCGGACGACGACTCCCCGCGCGATCACCTGCACGACACCCTGGTGGCCGGCGCTGGCCTCTGCGATGTCGACGCGGTCCGCACGCTCGTGACGGAAGGGCCGCAGGCGGTCTGGGACCTCATCGAGGTGGGTGCCGCATTCGACCGCGACGCGTCCGGCGCGCTGTCGCTCACCCGCGAGGGCGGCCATCTGCGCAGCCGCATCGCGCACGCCGGCGGGGACGCGACCGGCGCCGAGATCTCCCGTGCGCTTGTCGCCGCCGTGGCGCTGGACCCGGGCATCGAGCTCATCGAGGGCGCCCTCGCCCTCGACCTGCTGCGCGACGACGAGGGCTCCGCGCAGGGCGTCACCCTCCATGTGATGGGGCAGGGGCAGCGCGATGGCGTGGGCGCGGCGCTCGCACCCTCGGTGATCCTGGCGGCCGGCGGCTTCGGGCAGGTGTTCGCGCAGACGACGAATCCGCCTGTGGCGACGGGCGACGGGGCAGCGCTCGGCCTGCGTGCCGGCGCCGAGGTCGCCGACATGGAGTTCGTGCAGTTCCATCCCACCGTGCTGTGGCTGGGGCCGCGCGCACGCGGGCAGCAGCCTCTGGTCTCCGAGGCCGTGCGCGGCGAGGGTGCCCTGCTCGTCGACGGCGCGGGCGAGCGCTTCATGCTCGACGTCCATCCCCTCGCCGAGCTGGCTCCGCGCGACATCGTCTCCCGCGCCACCCTGCGCCGGATGCACGAGACCGGCGCGGCGCACGTCTGGCTGGATGCGCGCGCCTTCGGAGCGCGCCTGTGGGAGGAGCGCTTCCCGACCATCCTGGCGTCGTGCCGCTCGCACGGCATCGACCCGGTCACCGAGTTGATCCCCGTCTCTCCCGCGTCCCACTACGTGTCCGGCGGCATCCGGACCGACCTCGATGGCCGCTCGTCGATCCCCGGGCTGTTCGCGTGCGGCGAGGCCGCCTGCACCGGCGTCCATGGCGCCAATCGCCTGGCGTCGAACTCGCTGCTCGAGGGCCTGGTCTTCGCCGCGCGCATCGGCCGCGTGCTCGCCGGGGAGTCTCCGGTGCGCCGCACCCCCGTGCCCCCCACGGCACGCGGGGCCCTCGTCTCGCATGGGCAGATGCGCGCGCTCCAGCACGCGATGAGCGTCGACGCCAGTGTCATCCGCAGTGCCGACTCCCTCGCCCGGGCCGCAGACGTACTCGCCGACATTGCCAGGGCGCCCGGCGCGACCCCGTGCACCGACGACTGGGAGATGACCAACCTCCATCTGGTGGCCCGCACCCTGGTCCACCACGCGAGAATCCGCGAGGAGACGCGAGGATCCCACTGGCGCGAGGACTTCCCGGAGCGGGACGACGATCGCTGGCGGGTGCGCCTCGTGACGAGCATGACCCGGAGCGGAGACCTCGTCACCCGCCATGAGACCGTGACGCCCGCGAGCCCCACAGAAGGAGACGACCGTGACCACTGAGTACCTGCCCCTGCATGTCGAGGATGCCCTGCGCGAGGCCGGACTGGACCCCGCGTACGTCGTCGACGTCGTGCGCCGAGCCCTGGACGAGGACCTCGACGGGGGTGTCGACGTCACGTCCGTCGCCACGGTGCCGGTCGACCAGCGCGGCACGCTCGAGCTCGTCGCCGATGGCACCGGCGTGACCGCCGGGGGGCCCGTTGCCGAGGCGGTCTTCGCGATCGCCTCCGAGGGCCGGGTGACCACGAGCAGCTGCGCCGATGGCACGTCGGTGGTGCCCGGCGACCTGATCCTGAGCGCCAGCGGGCCGACGCGCGACCTCCTGTTCGGCGAGCGCACGGCCCTCAACCTGCTGTGCCGTCTCTCGGGCATCGCGACGGCCACCCGCCGGTGGGTCGACGCCATCGGCGACCGACCCGCGCGGGTGCGCGACACCCGCAAGACGACTCCTGGCCTGCGCGCTCTGGAGAAGTACGCCGTGCGCTGCGGCGGCGGGATGAACCACCGCATGTCCCTGTCGGACGCCGCGCTGGTGAAGGACAACCACGTCGTGGCGGCGGGGGGCGTTGCTGCGGCGTTCGCCCAGGTTCGCGCGGAGTTCCCGGGCATCCCCGTGGAGGTCGAGGTCGATTCCCTGGACCAGTTGGAGGAGGTGCTCGGGGCCGGCGCGGACCTGGTGCTCATCGACAACTTCACCCCCGCCCAGATGGCCGAGGCTGTGCGCATCAACGCCGGCCGCGCCCGGCTCGAGGCCTCCGGCGGCCTCACCCTCGACACGGCAGCCGAGGTCGCCGCCACCGGCGTCGACTACATGGCCGTGGGAGCCCTCACCCACTCCGCTCCCGCCCTGGACATCGGCGGCCACCTCCGGGAGTCGACGTGAGCCTCCTGGCCATCGACGTCGGCAACACGAACACGGTCTTCGGGCTGTTCGACGGCGATCGCCTGGAGCGTTCGTGGCGGGTGAAGACCGACGCGCGCTCGACCGCTGACGAGATGGCGCTGGTCTACCGCGGGCTCCTGGAGGGGAGTCCGCCGGTGACGGGCATCGTCCTGTGCTCCACCGTGCCCGCGGTCCTCCGCGAGATGCGGCACATGCTCGACCACTATCACGCCGACGTCCCCACCGTCATCGTCGAGCCCGGCACGAAGACCGGTGTCCCGATCCTCACCGACAATCCCAAGGAGGTCGGCACCGACCGGATCGTCAACACGATGGCGGCTCATCACGTCTACGGCGGCCCGGCCATCGTCGTGGACTTCGGCACGTCGACCAATCTCGATGTGGTGTCCCGCAAGGGCGAGTTCCTCGGCGGCGCACTGGCCCCCGGCATCGAGATCTCCCTGGACGCGCTCGCTGCCCGTGCGGCGCAGCTGCGCAAGGTCGAGCTCGTGCGTCCGCGGTCGGCCATCGGCAAGAACACCGTCGAGGCGCTGCAGTCAGGTGCCCTGTACGGCTTCGCGGGGCAGGTCGACGGCCTGGTGCGCCGGATCGTCGACGAGCTCGGGGAGGTCCGCGCCGTCATCGCGACCGGGGGGCTCGCCCCCATCGTCGTCCCCGAGTCGGAGACCATCACCCATCACGACCCGGACCTCACCCTCGTGGGCCTGCGCCTGGTCTTCGAGAAGAACGCCGAATAAGTCGTTCCACTACCCTTGCGTGCCATGTCGGAGGAGCAGTCAGTGGCGCACGCGTCAGCCCATGACGGCGCCGAGGAGGACGACCTCCCCGAGCAGATGCGCGTGCGGCGCGAGAAGCGGGATCGACTGCTGGCCTCGGGCCACGACCCCTACGCCGTCCGGCTGCCCCTCACGCACACCATCGGCGAGGTGCGAGCCTCCTACCCCGACCTCGACGCCGACGCGGCCCCGGGGGATCGCGTCGCCATCGCGGGCCGGGTGATCTTCCAGCGGACTA
>JBJTJS010000363.1:0-3081 GCA_046096085.1 bacterium | reverse complement strand
ATAGCGAGTGCGAGGCCGCTTGCACCATCATCGGTCGCGCCCTCCGAGAGGCTGCTTCGGTGACGTCACATGACCTGGGTGCGTTCACCGGCTGGTAGCCGCGAAGCTCCCTAGTCGAATCCCAGGCGCTGGGCGTCGTCGTCTCACCGGCCTCCTGATCCGTCGGTGGGATGGCGGCAGCAGGCGCACGCCTACGACGCCTCGGACGAATGTCATCCCAAGCTGTGACCGCGGAGGCCTTCTCCCGGTCGTTCATCCCCCTCTTGAAGGGGTAGATGAAGGCAATCTTCTCCCGGGCGTAGTCGGCATGGAAGAAGCGAGCGCCCCCGTTGGATGTCCGGCCTCGCTTCCCGCCACCCGCTCCACCCACACAGGTGAAGTTCGCCGCCTTGTAGACGGTGCCTCGGTGGAGGGTGGTGTCCGCCCACGACACGACGGCCTGAATCTCCGGGAGGTGGGGGTACTTGCCATGCCAATCAGCCCGAATCCGTCGTAGCGACTTCGAGATGCTGGCACTGGCGATGCAGGGCGCGTGGACCAGCCCGCTACGGTCGATCCGAACCTGTTCCTGCGCAGACGCATGAATCCACAGCCGCGCAAGCTCCAGTAGCTCCATCGGGGAGTGCCCACCGTACTTCTCGGACCGAACACTCATTCGAGGCAACGCATACAAGATCGCCCCGATACGCTCGTCGTCAAGTGTGATCCAGTAGGCAATCTGCGCCATCGTCCGACCGCGGTGTAAGTAATGCTCCTTAACGAAGAGGTCGTTGGCCTCCTTTAGGGGTGCGATCTCCAGGGAGAGCCGCTCCGACAGCTTTTGGCCTGAGGATCGCGCCGCAGTGACCCGTCGAGTGTCCGCCGGGCCAGGGGGAACGCTCGAGGAACAAACGCCCCTTACCAGGACGTCATGGACGTGGCCTGTCCTGGACCCGTGAGCACCAGCAAGACAGCGCTTCCGGACGCAGCGAACCTCATGAACGCACTCGTAATGCGTAGGTCCGGGGTTCAAATCCCCGAGGCGGCTCCGATTTCCCCTTGTTGAGTGGGTGGGGACTTGGCGGGTGAAGCGGACACTGACGCGGCTGCCTCGGCGTAGATCAGGGCCGCGCGGCCGTCACCCGCGTCACGTAGCCGTTCGGGTCATCGGTGTTGGTGGCAACGTAGTAGACCGCTTCCGGCCCGATGAATATCTGGCCGATGGTCGGCTTGTTGCCCCGCACTGCCGTCCGGGCGATCTCGACGCCCGTGCGCAGGTCCAGCACCACGAGGAACATCCGACACCTGCCCCTGGCATCACACACGCGATCGTCCGTGTAGAGGTGTCCCGCTGCTGAGTTGATCGCCATGCCCGCGGACGCCGTGATCGAGGAGTTCTCCCAGATCTTCTTGACCCCCTGGCCGCCACCGCACGTGAGGTACCCGGCGGCATGACCGCTCACCTGGTCCTCGACCACCGAAATGCCTGAGCGATACGGATCGCCCGCCATCATGAAGAAGTTCCAGCCCGGTGCGATGCCCTTGAACGGGGTGCTCTTGGCGATCGATCCGTTGGCGTCGATCCCCTGACTGAACACGCTCATCGGGGTCGTGGCCGTCGGCTCGGTGTTGCTCGCGAACACCACGCCCTTGCCCATGAAGACGTCCGAGCTAGCGGCGGTCATTCCGCTGCCCTCGCGAAGGTAGGTGGCGCTCCACCGGCCGTCGAGGTTGAACGCCGACTCCGACAGGGCAAACCGCACCGACTGCGTCTGGTTGGGGAAGTAGAGATACTCCCGGCCCTGGTCGAGCACGATGGCCATGCGGGCCGCAGCAACGGCGGTGGTCACCTTCTGAGCCTTGATCGACAGGTCCCCCGCATCGACCCGGAGCAGGACCCCCGGCGGCTCGTCTCCTCCCCCGACGGATGCCCACCCCTTGAGGACCAGGTCACCGCTCTGGGTGGCCACCATCCCGTTGTACGCCGTCTCACGGTTCGGGGCGCCGTTGGGCTTCGGCGCCAGCGGCAACTTCACGGAGGCGACCACACGGAAGGTGCGCGGATTGATCTTGTACAGCACGCTGCGCGCCACCGCGTAGACCGAGCCGTTCGCATGGATGAGGGCACCGCCGATGTAGTTCACGGAGTCGCCCCCGGGGAGCTGAAGCACTTCCGCTTCCATGGTTCGCGTGTTGATGCGGGCGATGTACGGCGTCATCGACGCGGCGTACAGCTTGCTCTGCGCCACCAGGAGCGGGGCGCTGGACTGGGGGGCACCCTGGATGAGTTTGGTGAACATGTCGAGCAGGTACGGTGCCCCGCCCATGACGTAGACGACGTCACCCTTGCCGACGTAGCCCCACACGGGCACCGGCGGCAGCTTCACCGCGGTGGTCCGCAACTGCTTCGACATCACCCCCGCTGGCAGGCCATCCGCCACGGCATGCGAACGCCAGGCATCCGCGTGCTCGGTCGGCCACGTGGTGTGCGCGTAGCCGGGCCGCGGCGGCCGGCGGAAGAGCTCCGGCACGCACTCGGCTGCCGGCGCAGCATCGCTCAGCGCTGCTCCGGCCTCCTGAGGGACTCCCGCGGTCACCGAAGGAGCCACGAGGTTTCCCGCCAGAAGCAGGCCCAGTACGCCCGCGCCAACGGTCCGGAATCGCATGCGCGGGACTATAGCCAAGCATCGCGGTCACCTCGCAAAGACTCATTTCCCGGCACGGATGCCCCTACACTGCCGACCATGACGAGCCCCGGTGCGGCCTCCCCCTCATCTACCGCGTGGCGCGGTGTCGTGATCTGGGCGGGAGCCGCCCTCGTCATCGGCGCACTCAACGAGTACGCGCTCTACGTGGCAACGCCAGCGGTTCGCGAGGCGTTCGGTCTCCCGGTCACCTCGATCGGCTGGATGCTCCTCGTCTTCCTCATCGCCGACGCCATCGTCCTCATCGCCGCGGGCAGGCTCGGCGACCGGGTGGGACGTGCCAAGGTCGCGGTCACCGGACTCGCGCTCGTCGCTATCGGATCTCTCGTCTGCGCGGTGGCACCGAGTTTCCCGGTCCTTCTCGCCGGTCGCGTCATCGAAGGCATCGGAGTGGGAG
>JBJTJS010000362.1:0-17200 GCA_046096085.1 bacterium | reverse complement strand
CGCCGGCTTCGCGCGATCCGCGGTGAGCGGCATGAGCCGCTTGCCGGCGCCCCCTGCGAGGACGATCCCCAGGACGTGCGGTCCCGATTCCACGAGCGCCAGCGTAGCCCGCCCGTCCCGCGCGCGGCAGGGCCCTAGGCTGAGCCCCGTGAGGGTGGCGATCATGACGCGGGAGTGGCCGCCGGAGGTCTACGGCGGCGCGGGGGTCCATGTCACGCAGCTCGTCGAGCAGTTGCGCGAGCTCATCGACGTAGACGTCCACTGCTTCGGCCCGCCTCGCGCCGACGCGGAGGCGCACCAGCCTCCCAGCGAGCTCACGGGCGCCAACTTCGCCCTCCAGACCATCGGCGTCGACCTGGAGATGGCGCAGGCCTGCGAGGGCGTGGACCTCGTGCACTCGCACACGTGGTACGCCAACCTCGCCGGCCATCTCTCCGGCCTGCTGCACGGCATACCCCATGTCATCTCCGCCCATTCGCTCGAGCCGCTGCGCCCGTGGAAGCACGAGCAGCTCGGCGGCGGCTACCGCATCTCCTGCTGGGTGGAGGCGACGGCCTATGCGCACGCCGACGCGATCATCGCCGTGAGCGAGGGGATGCGCCGCGACGTCCTCGAGACCTACCCCGTCCTCGATCCCGCCCGGGTCCACGTCGTCCACAACGGCATCGACACCGAGGTGTACCGGCCCGATCCCGACGTCGCCGCCCTCGTTGCGCGAGGAATCGACCCGGACCGGCCGTATGCGCTGTTCGTCGGGCGCATCACCCGACAGAAGGGCATCGCCCATCTCCTGCGCGCCGCGCTGAGCTTCGACCCCGGGATCGTCCTCGTGCTGTGCGCCAGCTCACCGGACACCCCCGAGATCGGCGAGGAGGTCGCCCGCGGAGTGGCCGCACTGCGCGAGGCCCGCGGCGAGGACTCGGTCGTGTGGATCGAGGAGCAGGCGCAGCGCCCGGAGCTCATCCAGATGCTCACCCATGCCACCGCCTTCGTCTGCCCGTCGGTGTACGAGCCGCTGGGCATCGTCAACCTCGAGGCCATGGCCTGCGAGGCCCCGGTCGTGGCCAGCGCCGTCGGCGGCATCCCCGAGGTGGTCGCCGACGGCGTCACCGGCATCCTCGTCCCGTACGACCCCGAGGACCCCGAGGCCCTCGAGGCCGGGCTGGCGCGCGGCGTCAACGACCTGGCGGCCGACCCGGCCCGGGCGCGCCGCATGGGCGAGGCCGGGCGCCAGCGCGCCATCGCGGAGTTCGGCTGGGACGCCATCGCGCAGCGCACCGTCGCGGTCTACGAGGCCGCACTCGCCTCACGGCGGTCGGCGGCGCATTGACCGATCCCGCACCCGTCCCGCTACCGGGGACCCGGGGCAACCGTCCGGCGCTCGGCTTCACCCTCTACCTCGCCGGAGCCCTGTGCTTCGCCTTCAACAGCTCCGTGGTCAAGACCATCCTCGAGACGGATGTCGACGCCCCGGCGCTCAGTGCCGTGCGCTCCGCGGGCGCCTTCCTCCTCCTGCTCGTCATCGTGGCCGTGACCCGCCCCTCCGCGCTGCGCATCCGGCGCGACGAGGCGCTGCTGCTGCTCGCGTACGGCGTCGTCGGCCTGTCCATGACGCAGTTCCTCTACTTCGTCGCCATCGAGAACCTGCCCATCGGCGTCGCCCTGATCCTGGAGTTCACCGCGCCCATCCTCGTCGTGCTGTGGGTGCGCTTCGGACGCCACGAGTACGTCCGGCCCTGGGTCTGGCTCGGGCTCGCCCTGGCCCTGTTCGGCCTCGCCCTCATCACCCAGGTGTGGCAGGGCCTCGCGCTCAGTGCCCTCGGGGTCGCGGCGGGACTGGGGGCCGCGTGCGCCCTGGCCCTCTTCTACATCCTCGGCGAGGCGCAGCAGCGCGGCACGAACGCGCGGGACGCGGTGTCGCTCACGATGTGGGGCTTCGGCGGCGCCGCGCTCTTCTGGTCGATCGTGCAGCCGTGGTGGAACTTCCCCTGGTCGGCGTTCAGCGGCGACGCCACCCTCGTCACCGGGCCCACCGTCCCCATCTGGTCGCTCACCGCATGGATGGTCGTCATGGGCACGGTGGTGCCGTTCACGCTCGTCGTGGCCGCCCTCGCGTGGATCAGCGCGGCGCAGGCATCGACGGTGGGGATGATCGAGCCGCTCGCGGCTGCCCTCATCGCCTGGATCCTCCTCGGCGAGGTCCTCACGCCCCTGCAAATCCTCGGCGGCATCACCGTCCTCGCGGGTGTCTACATCGCGGAGCGATCGCGGTGAGCGCCCCGGACCCCATCGAGCCGCTCGGGGTTCCGGGCCCCCGGCTCCCCCGCCAGGAGGCCCTCGGGATCGCCATGTACCTGATCGCGGCGTTCATGTTCGCGCTCAACGGAACCGTCGCGAAGGCGCAGATCGAGGCCGGGCTCACCCCGGGGCATGTCACGGAGATCCGCACCGCGGGGTCGGCGGTCGTCGTCCTCGTCGTCGTGCTGCTCCTGCGTCCCGCCTCCTTGAAAGTCACGCGCGCGCAGATCCCCTTCCTCATCGTGTTCGGCGTCGTCTCCTACGCCCTGACCCCCTTCCTCTTCTTCGCCACGATCGCGCTGCTGCCGATCGCCATCGGCACCCTCCTCGCCTTCCTCGCCCCCGTGTGGGTCGCCCTGTGGCTGCGCTTCGCGCGGCATCGCCCCGTACGCCGCTCCCTGTGGGTGGCCATCGGCCTCGTGCTCGTCGGGCTCGCCCTCGTCGCCCAGGTCTGGGCCGGGGTGACGCTGGACCCGCTCGGCCTGCTCTTCGGCCTGCTCGTCGGCATCTCGCTGGCCGTCTACCTCCTCCTCGGTGAGGCGGGCGCCGGGCGTCGTGACGTGCTGAGTCTCGCCTTCTGGGGCTTCTTCGTCGCGACGGTGACCTGGAGCATCATCTCCCCGTGGTGGACCTTCCCGTGGTCCACGCTCACCACCACCACGACGCTCTTCGACGGCGCCGTCACCGGCATCCCGGTCTGGTCACTCGTCATCTGGATGATCGCGCTCACCGTCGTGCCCTTCCTGCTCGTGCTCGGCTCGCTGCAGCGCATCGGCGCGCAGCGGGGGGGGATCATCGGCACCACCGAGCCGCTGTGGGCCGCGCTCGTCGGATTCATCGTGCTCGGGGAGACCATCACGCCGGTCCAGGGCCTCGGCGGCCTCGTCGTCCTCTCAGGCGTCATCCTCGCGGAGATCTCCTCGCAGCGGACCGCGCGCGCGGGCGCACCCACCCGCTGACGATCGGTAGCCTCGACGGATGGACCTGACGCGGCGGCGCGTTCTCGGGGGCCTCGCGGGCGGGGCGGCGATCGCGGGCCTGAGCGCCTGCGGCGCCTCGGCCTCGGGCGGCGGCCGGCCGGTCCCGGTGCCCGCGGACCCGGCACGGGCCGCGTCCGCCGCCGGACGGCCCAATCTCCTCGTCATCCTCAGCGACGATCACCGGGCCGATCACCTCGGGTCGACCGGGGCCATCCCGTTCCTGCAGACGCCGGCACTCGACGCGCTCGCGCAGCAGGGGCTCACCTTCGACCACTCGTACTGCACGACCGCCCTGTGCAGCCCGTCGCGCGCGTCGTTCATCACCGGCCAGTACGCCCACCGGCACGGCGTCACCAACAACATCTCGGCATGGCGCGCGGAGACGGTGAGCGTCTTCGAGGGTCTCGCGGCGGCCGGCTACCGCAATGCCTACATCGGCAAGTGGCACATGCCCGGGGACCTGCCCGACCTGCGCGGCGTCGAGCGCTTCATCACCTTCACCGTCGAGGAGGGCCAGGGCGTGTACTTCGACTGCCCGCTCGTCATCGACGGGGTCGAGACCGAGCGCCCCGGCACCTACGTCACCACCGACCTCACCGACCTGGCCCTGGAGTGGCTCGGCACCCAGGGCTCCTCCCGGCCGTTCTGCCTCTTCCTCGCGCACAAGGCGGTCCACCACGAGTTCGAGCCGCCGCCGGACCTGCGGGGCACGTACGACGACGTGCCGCTGGACACCCTCCCCGACGAGTACTTCACCTTCCAGACGCTGCTCGACCGGAACGTGTGGGAGGGCACCGCCGGGCGGCTGGAGACGGCGTACCGGCGCTACTGCGAGACCCTGCTCGGGATGGACCGCGAGATCGGCCGGCTCCTCGACGCGATCGATGCCGCGGGCGTCGGCGACAGCACCGCGGTCTTCTACACCAGCGACAACGGCTACTCCTGGGGCGAGCACGTCCTCACCGGGAAGCGCTGGGCCTACGACGACAACATCCGCCTGCCCTTCATCGTGCGCTGGCCCGACGGCATCCCCGATCCCGGCGCAACGCGCGAGCAGCCGATCCTCAACATCGATGTCGCGCCGACCTTGCTCGACCTCGCCGGTGCCCCCATCCCGTCCAGCGTTCAGGGTGCGAGCCTGGTGCCGCTGCTGGAGAACGACGATGCCGAGTGGCGCGAGGAGATCCTCTACGAGTACTTCGCCGACTTCCCCTACAACATCCCGCCCTCGCAGGCGGTGCGGACCGACGAGTGGCTCTACGTCGAGTACAACCGCGGCCTCCCCCCCGAGCTCTACGACCTTGCGGCGGATCCGCAGCAGTTGCGCAATGTCGCCGAGGAACCCGCCTATGCGGCCGCGCGCGCCGAGATGGCCGAGCGCCTTGCCGACCTCAGGGCGCAGTACGCGTGAGCACCGTCGATGCCGTGACCCCCGCGCGGACTGCCGCACGGCTGCGTCACGCGCTCTACCTCGCCGCTCCCGCGATCGTGTCGGTGGCGACGTACCTCGCCCTGGACCTCGTGCTCGCCGCGCGCGCCGGGCGGCCGGAGGACTTCTGGTCCGTCGAGGGGTACCGCCTCACGATGAACCTCGCGGTGCTCCTGCGCATGGGTCCGCTGTTCTTCTCCGGCCTCCTGGTGTGGCCGGCCATGCGCGCCCGCGGTGCCCCGTGGTGGGGCGCCGCGCTCGGCATCCTCGCCACGCCCCTGGCCTTCGCCGTGGTCTCGGGAATCCGCGCCGCGGCGTTCTTCCCGCCGCTGGAGGCGGCGTACTACGCGACGAACCCGCTCGTGGTCGGCGCGATCGGCGCGCAGGTCGCCACCGCGGGCATCGGGTCCCTCATCTGGCGCTGGCGGCGGCCGAGCGGTCGATCCCGCTGGTCCTGGGGCGCCGTCTCCGCGATCGCGCTCGGCCTGCTCACGACGTTCGTCGCCGTGCAGTGGGACGGCGGGCAGCACCTGTTCTACCCGTGGATCCTGGGCTACCGGGCACTCTTCGGCGGGTAGGCGAGTCGCTCGACGGGTCGCTAGACAGGTCGCTAGACGATATTGCGCTCGGGGCGCAGGTCTCCCCGGACGAAGCGCTCGACGTCTAGCGGGCTCACGTCGATGAACGGCGTCGCGCCGAGGTACATGTCGCGCAGGATCTCCCCCACCGCCGGGCCCTGCAGGAACCCGTGCCCGGAGAACCCGGTGGCGTAGAGGAAGCGCGAGACCTGGGATGACTCGCCCAGCAGTGCATTGTGGTCCGGCGTCGTCTCGTAGAGCCCGGCCCAGCCGCTGCGCACGCCCAGGTCGAGCAGCCCGGGCGCCCGCACGGCGGCGAGCTCGGCGAGGCGCTCGGGGAAGTCCTCGTCGCGGGAGGTGTCGAACCCGGGCAGCGCATCCTGCTGGGAGAAGCCGGTGAGGATCCCGGGCCCCTCGCGATGCCAGTAGAGCGTGGTGGAGTAGTCGATGGTGAAGGCCATCTCGACCGGCCGCGGCATGGGCTCGGTGATGAGGAGCTCGCGCTTGTACGGCGTGACCGGCAGGTCGACGCCGACGTACGACGCCACCTGCGGCGACCACGCGCCGGCGCAGTCGATGACGCACTCGGTGCCCACGGTCCCCTCGGAGGTCTCCACCGAAGTGATCTCGCCGCCCGAGGAGGTGATGCCGGTGACCTCGATGCCGGTGCGCACGGTGGCGCCGCGGCGCCGCGCGCCCGTCGCGTATCCCAGGACCACCGACTCCGGGGTGCAGTGGCCGTCGTCCGGCGACCATGCGGCGGCGAGCACGCCCTCCGGATCGAGCAGCGGGGAGAGCCGGCAGGCCTCCTCCACGTCGACCATGCGCGACTCGATGCCGAGGGAGCCCTGCAGCGCGACGGAGGCCGTGAAGAGGTCGACGTCCTCGGGGCCGGTGAGGACGAAGAGGTAGCCGCTGCGGCGCAGGTCGATCTCCTGGCCGGGGCGGTTCGGGAAGTCCGCGAAGAGCTCCAGCGAGCGCTGGCCCAGGCGGATGTTGAGCTCGTCGGAGCAGGTCGCCCGCACGCCGCCCGCGGCGCGCGAGGTGGATCCCCCGGACAGTTCGCCGCGCTCGAGGAGGAGCACGCCCACGCCGGCCTCGGCCAGGTGGAACGCCGTGGATGCCCCCATCACCCCGCCCCCCACGATGACGACATCGGCCCGGGCCGGCAGGGGCGCGGTCGCGCGGGTCGTCACAGGCGGAAGCCGGGGTCGTACGGCAACTCCACGACGTCCATCTGGGCCTTCTGCAGTCGCCCGCTGTAGTCCCAGTTCATCGCCTGCCAGCGCGTGAACTGGTCGAGGACCCAGATGCCGCTCTGCCGCGATCCGTTGCCGCTGAGCCCGTTGCCGCCGAAGGGCAGGTGCGCCTCGGCGCCCGAGGTGGAGTTGTTGACCGACATCATGCCCGCGGAGATGCCCTCCCGGAAGCGCCAGACGGCCTTCGGGTCCGAGGTGTAGATCGCGCTGGACAGGCCGTAGCCGTGCCCGTTCGCCAGCTCGATGGCCTCGTCCAGGGTGTCGAACGTGCCCACGCCGACGAGCGGCCCGAACGTCTCCGTGTCGTACAGCGCATCCCCCGGCCTGACGCCGTCGACGATCGTCGGGTGCGCGAACCACCCCGCGTCCGGATCGCCGACGAACCCTCGGCGCGGATTGACCGACGTGATGCGACCGATGCCGGTGGAGCCGTAGACCGACTGGTGGTCCTGGATGAGGCCGAGGTTCTTCTCGTGGGTGAGGAGGTACTTCTCGTCGATCATCGGGCCGTAGAGCACCGGCGCGAACGGATCGCCGACCACGGCGTTCTCCACGGCCTCGGCATAGCGTCGGAGGACCTCGTCGTGGATGCTCCGGTGGACCCACATGGTCCCCAGCGAGGTGCACCGCTGGCCCGCGGTGCCGAACCCGGCGAAGAGCGCGCCCTCCACCACGAGGTCGAGGTCGGCGTCGGGCATCACGACCATGGGGTTCTTGCCCCCGAGCTCGAGGCAGGGGGACTGCAGGTACCTCCCGGCGAGCTCGCTCAGCCGGCGGCCGACCTCCGTCGACCCGGTGAAGCCGATCTTCTGCACGTCGCCGTTCTGCAGGGCGGTCTCGAGGCCGTCGTACGTCGTCGCCCCGTCGGCGACGACAACCTGCAGGACGTCACGCGGCACGCCGCCGGCGTAGAAGATCTCGGCCATGGCACGGGAGATCGTCGCCGTCTGCTCGGCGGGCTTCCACACGACGGTGTTGCCCGCGACGAGGGCCGGCACGATGTACCACGAGGGGACCGCAGCCGGGAAGTTCCCCGCGGTGACGATCATGGCGGTGCCGACCGGTACGCGGAACGTGAAGAGCTGCTTGTCGGGCATCTCGCTGGGGATCGTCTGCCCGTAGAGCCGCCGTCCCTCGCCGAGGAAGAAGTCGCAGGTGTCGGTGACCTCCTGAACGTCGCCCAGGGCCTCGGCGTACACCTTGCCCATCTCGCGCGTGACCAGGCGCGACAGCGCCTCCTTGTGTGCCTCGAACAGCCGGCCCACCTGGGCGATGACGCGCCCGCGCACCGGCGCCGGGACGGCCGCCCAGCCCGACTGGGCGGCGTGCGCCGACCGGCAGGCCTCGACGACGTCGGCGGTCGTGGCCAGCGGGAACTCCGCGACGACGTCGTCGAAGCGCGCGGGGTTGCGGGAGACGTAGGTGGTGGCAGCCATGGGCCGATTCTCCCACCCCGGCGAGCGCGTCCTCCCGCTCGGGGCGCACGGAGCGGCTACTCGTGCAGGCGCCGGGCGGCCTCGGCGATGGAGCCGGAGAGGCTGGGATAGACGGTGAAGGTCGAGGCCACCTGGTCCACGGTGAGCCGCGCGTCGACGGCGATGCTGATGGGGTGGATGAGCTCGCTGGCGCGCGGTGCCACGACCACGCCCCCGACCACCGTGCCCGACCCCGGCGCGCAGAAGAGCTTGACGAATCCGTGGCGCAACTGGTCCATCTTGGCGCGCGCATTGGACGCGAGGGGCAGCATCACGCTGAGCGCGCGACCATCGGCGCTGTCTGCCTCCGCCTGCGAGACGCCCACCGTCGCGATCTCCGGGGTGGTGAACACCGTGCTCGACACGCGTGACCGGTCCAGTGGCGTCACCGCGTCGCCGAGCGCGTGCCGCATCGCGATGCGGCCCTGCATGGCGGCGACCGACGCGAGCATGAGGACCCCGGTGCAGTCGCCGGCGGCGTAGACCCCGCGGGCCGTCGTCCGCGAGACGCGATCGACGACGATGAATCCCCGGTCATCCACCGCGACACCGGCATCCTCGAGCCCGAGATCCTCGGTGTTCGGCAGCGAGCCCACGGCCAGGAGAGCGTGGGATCCCTCGACGATCCCGCCGCCGTCGAGCTCGACGACGACACCGTCGGCCGTGCGCCGAACCGCCCGCGCCCGGGAGCGCGGGAGGACGGTGAGCTCGCGGTCCGCGAACGCCTCCTCAATCACCCGCGCGGCGTCGGGGTCCTCGCCGGGAAGCACGCGGTCGCGGCTCGACACGAGGACCACCTGCGAGCCGAGGGCGTGGTACGCCGACGCGAACTCCGCGCCGGTCACCCCGGAGCCGATGACGATGAGCCGCGAGGGGACGTCGTCGAGTGAGTAGAGCTGCTCCCAGGTGAGGATGCGCTCGCCGTCGGGCATGGCCTCGGAGAGCAGGCGGGGGCGGGCACCCGTGGCGATGAGCACCGCGTCGGCATCGCGCTCCTCGACCTCTCCCGTCGCGAGCGTGACCTGGACGCGCGTGGGTCCGAGGAGCCTGCCGCGACCGTGGAGCAGTTCCACGCCCTCCCGGGCGAGCTTGTCGCCGATATCCTCGCTCTGCGCCTGGGCGAGCGCGAGGATGCGTCGGTTGACCACCCCGAGGTCGACGCTGAGGGTCCCCCCGCTCGGCACGTGACCGTCGACGAGGATGCCCATCGGCCCCGTGCGGGAACCGAACGACACCACGTCTGCGGTCGCGACCAGGGACTTGCTCGGGACGCAATCGGTGAGCACCGCCGAGCCCCCCGGGCCCAGGGGGTCCACGACCGTGACCCGGGCCCCCAGTTGCGCGGCCACGAGGGCCGCCTCGTAGCCGCCCGGGCCGGCACCGATCATCGTCACCGACGTCACGGGGTCGATTCTGTCGCAGCGGGGTCCCGGAGCCGTACCCTGGCGCCGTGGCGCTCTACGCGGCGTACGGCTCCAATCTCGACCCGCATCGCATGGCCGAGCGGGCGCCGTACTCCCCTGTCTCCGCCACGGGCTGGCTCGTCGGCTGGCGGTTGACCTTCGGGGGCGAGGATCTCGGCTGGGACGGGGCCCTGTCCACGGTCGTCGAGGACTCCGGGCACTCGGTGTTCGTGGTCCTCTACGACATGCATCCGCTGGACGAGGCATCGCTGGACGCCTGGGAGGGCACCTCCCTGGGGCTGTGGCGCAAGCTGCGGGTGCGCGTGTCGACGCTCGAGGGCGATGTCCTGGCGTGGCTGTACGTCCTCGACGACTACGAGGGCGGGCTGCCGTCCGCGCAGTACCTCGGGATCATCGCCGATGCCGCCGCGGCCGGGGGCGCCCCCGACGACTACGTCGAGCGGCTGCGCCGCCACCCCAGCCGCGGCTGAGCGAGGGCACGGGTAGCGTCGCGGCATGGCACACGAGGGGACCGAGCGCGCCGTCGCCGCCGCGCAGGCATCCGCCGCCGACATCGCCCGGATCACCGGGGTTCCCTCGCACGACGTCGCGGTGGTCCTCGGGTCGGGCTGGGGGCATGCCGCGGACCTCATCGGCGGCGAGGGCCCCGACGGCCGGTCGGAGATGGCGGTGACCGACCTCGCCGGGTTCGAGGCGCCCACCGTGCCCGGGCATGCCGGCCGGGTGCTCAGCGTCGACGCGGGCGGCCGGCCGACGCTGGTGTTCGTCGGACGCACCCACCTGTACGAGGGGCGCGGGACGGACGCCGTCGTCCACTCGGTCCGCACCGCGGCCGCCGCCGGGTGCCGGGTCCTCGTCCTCACCAACGGCTGCGGGGGGCTGCAGCCGCGCTGGTCCCCGGGAACGCCGGTCCTCATCAAGGACCACATCAACATGACCGGCCGCTCCCCGCTGCACGGGGCGACGTTCATCGATCTCACCAACCTGTACTCCGCGCGGCTGCGGGCACTGTGCCACGAGGTCGACCCCGGCCTCGACGAGGGCGTCTACGTCAAACTGCCCGGGCCGCACTACGAGACACCCGCCGAGATCGCCATGATCCGCGCGATCGGGGGCGACCTCGTCGGCATGTCCACCGCCCTCGAGGCGATCGCTGCGCGCGAGGCCGGCATGGAGGTTCTCGGCATCTCGCTCGTCACCAATCTCGCGGCGGGGATCACCGGGGAGCCGATCACGCACGAGGAGGTCCTCGAGGCGGGCCGCAACGCCGCCGAGCGCATGGGCCGGCTCATCGACGAGGTCCTGAGGAGGCTGTAGGTGCTCCTCGCGGCCGATCTCGGCGGGCGGCTCGTGGAGGTCCGCGACCTGCGCGCGGACGACGTGCGGCCCGACGAGTCCAGCGAATGGGATGCCTGGGACGACGACCGGATCCCCGACGACGAGCAGCCGGAGCACCATCGCGCCGCGGTCGCGCTGGACGGCGTCGTGGTCGGGACGATGTCATGGCACCGCATCGCGTACGGCCCGACGCGCGGGTCCTGGGCGTGGAGCATGGGCATCGGCCTGGCTCCCCCGTGGCGCGGCCAGGGCATCGGCTCCGTGGCGCAGCGCCTGCTCAGCGACCACCTGCTCGACTCGGCCCATCGCGTCGAGGCCTCGACCGATGTCGACAACATCGCCGAGCAGCGGTCCCTGGAGAAGGCGGGCTTCTCCCGCGAGGGAGTGCTGCGCGGGGCGCAGTACCGCGCCGACGGCATCCACCACGACCTGGTCGTGTACGCGCGGATCGCCGCCGCCCCCGGCGGGGATACCCTGGCCGGGTGACGGCCACCGAGATCGCCGCGAGCAATGCCAGCCTGCGGCGCTACCTCCACGGCCTGCCCGGCGTCGACCAGGTCGGCGCCGAGGGACGCGCGGCGATGCTCGCGACGCGGTCGGTCAAGGCCGCGAGCAAGGAGCGTGCCCTCGACCTGGCGATCTCGATGGTCGACCTCACCACCCTCGAGGGCATGGACACCCCGGGCAAGGTGCTGGCGCTGTGCGCCAAGGGTCTGCGCCCCGATCCCACGGACCCGACGGTGCCGCCGGTCGCGGCGATCTGCGTGTACGGCGACATGGCCGCGCTCGCGCGGGAGGCCGTGGGCGATCGCCTGCACGTCGCCGCCGTCGCCACGGCGTTCCCCTCGGGGCGCGCGAGCATGGCGGTCAAGCTCCAGGACACCCGCGACGCCGTGGCCAACGGCGCCGACGAGATCGACATGGTCATCGACCGCGGCGCCTTCCTCTCCGGGCGCTACCTCGAGGTCTTCGAGGAGATCGTGGCGGTCAAGGAGGCCTGCGGCGGCGCCCACCTCAAGGTGATCTTCGAGACCGGCGAACTGCGGACCTACGACAACGTCCGCCGCGCATCGTGGCTGGCGATGCTCGCCGGCGCCGACTTCATCAAGACCTCCACCGGCAAGGTGAGTCCGGCCGCCACCCCTCCGGTGACGCTGGTGATGCTCGAGGCAGTGCGCGACTGGTGCGCGCAGACCGGCGAGCGCGTGGGCGTCAAGCCGGCGGGCGGCATCCGCACCGCCAAGGACGCCATCCGCTACCTCGTCATGGTCAAGGAGACCTGCGGGGACGCCTGGCTCACCCCCGACCTCTTCCGGTTCGGGGCCTCCAGCCTGCTCAACGACCTGCTGCAGCAGCGCCAGCGCATGCGCACCGGGCACTACTCCGGCCCCGACTACGTGACGATGGACTGACCCATGGCCTTCGACTACGCCCCCGCGCCCGAGTCGCGCTCCGTGGTGGACATCGCCCCGTCCTACGGCCTGTTCATCGACGGGGAGTTCGTCGACCCACTCGACGGTGCCACGTTCAAGACCGTCAACCCCGCCACCGAGGAGGCGCTCGCCGAGGTCACCGAGGCGGGGGCCCTCGACGTCGACCGGGCCGTGCGCGCGGCTCGGGCGGCGCACCGCGCGACGTGGTCCCGGATGGCGGGCAGCGAGCGGGCGAAGTACCTCTACCGCATCGCGCGCCTCATCCAGGAGCGCTCGCGCGAGCTCGCCGTGCTCGAGACCCTGGACAACGGCAAGCCCATCCGGGAGTCCCGCGACGTCGACGTACCCCTCGCGGCCGCGCACTTCTTCTATCACGCCGGCTGGGCCGACAAGCTGGAGTACGCCGGCTACGGCACCCGGGCGTACGGCGTCGCCGGGCAGGTCATCCCGTGGAACTTCCCGCTCCTCATGCTGGCGTGGAAGATCGCCCCCGCGCTCGCGTGCGGAAACACCGTGGTGCTCAAGCCCGCGGAGACCACGCCGCTCACCGCACTCGCCTTCGCCGATATCTGCCAGCAGGCCGAGTTGCCGCCGGGCGTCGTCAACATCATCACCGGGGACGCCGCCACCGGGCGCGCGCTCGTGGAGCACCCGGACGTCGACAAGATCGCCTTCACCGGGTCCACCGAGGTGGGGCGGCAGATCCAGCGGGCGATCGCCGGCACCCGCACGGGGCTCACGCTCGAGTTGGGCGGCAAGGCGGCCAACGTCGTCTTCGACGACGCGCCGCTCGACGAGGCGGTCGAGGGGATCGTCAACGGCATCTTCTTCAACCAGGGCCACGTGTGCTGCGCCGGCTCGCGACTCCTCGTCCAGGAGTCGGTGGCCGACGAGGTTCTCGACGCGCTCAAGCGCCGGCTCGGCACCCTGCGCCTGGGCGACCCGCTCGACAAGAACACCGACATCGGCGCCATCAACTCCGCCGAGCAGCGCGCCCGCATCGAGGACCTGGTGCGCTCGGGCGATGACGAGGGCGCGGACCGCTGGACCGCCGCCTGCGACCTGCCCGAGCGTGGCTGGTGGTACCCGCCCACCGTGTTCACCGGCGTCACGCAGGCCCACCGCATCGCGCGGGAGGAGATCTTCGGGCCGGTGCTCGCGGTCCTCACCTTCCGCACGCCCGACGAGGCGGTCGAGAAGGCGAACAACACTCCCTTCGGGCTGTCTGCGGGCGTCTGGACGGACAAGGGCTCGCGCACCCTGTGGATGGCCTCGCGCCTGCGCGCCGGGGTGATCTGGGCCAACACGTTCAACCGCTTCGACCCGGCGGCGCCGTTCGGCGGCTACAAGGAGTCCGGGTTCGGCCGCGAGGGCGGTCGCCAGGGGCTCGCGGCATACCTGCGGACGGGGGCGTGATGGACGGCCGGCTCGAGGTCCGCAAGACCTACAAACTCTTCATCGGCGGCGCCTTCCCGCGCAGCGAGAGCGGCCGCACCTACGTCGTCTCCGACGCCAAGGGGAGGTTCCTCGCCAATGCCTCCCTCGCCTCCCGCAAGGACGCGCGCGATGCCGTGCGCTCGGCGCGCTCCGCGCAGGCAGCCTGGTGGGGCGCGACGGCGTACAACCGGGGCCAGGTGCTCTACCGCATCGCCGAGGTGATGGAGGGGCGACGGGCGCAGTTCGAGGACGAGGTTGCGCGCGCCGAGGGCGTCTCCGCCCGGCGCGCCTCCGCGCAGGTGGACCTGTCCATCGACCGGTGGGTCTGGTACGCCGGCTGGTCGGACAAGATCGCGCAGGTGCTGGGCTCGAGCAATCCCGTGGCGGGGCCGTACTTCACCTTCTCGGTGCCCGAGCCGACCGGGGTGGTCGCCGCCATCGCGCCGGAGCGTCCCTCCCTGCTCGGGCTCGTGAGCGTCGTGGCGCCGATCATCGTGAGCGGCAACGCCTGCATCGTGGTCCCGTCGCCGTCGCGCCCGCTGCCGGCCATCGCGCTCGCCGAGGTTCTCGCCACATCCGACCTCCCCGGCGGCGTCGTCAACGTCCTCACCGGGCGCCCCGCCGAGATCGGCCCGTGGCTGGCCTCCCACGCCGACGTCAACGCACTCGACCTCACCGGGGTGGAGGACGACGCGCTGGCGACCGAGATGGAGTTCGCAGCCGCGGAGACGATCACCCGGGTGCTCGTCCCGCCGCGCAAGGCGCCGGACTGGAGCGAGGAGCCGGGCCTGGACCGGCTGCGGCAGTTCGTGGAGACCACCACGGTGTGGCACCCCATCGGTGTCTGACGCCGACCCCCGCGTCGTCTCCGTGCACGACCGGGCCGAGGCGGACGCCCTCATCGCGCAGGGCGCGGTGCTCGAGCGCCACGCGCACCTCCTGCGACTGCGGCTGCCCACCTCAGGAGGGCCGGTCGACCGGCCGGACTTCCGCCCCTTCGGCGCGGGCGTGGATCCCCCGGTGCCCTGGGCCGACGTCCTGCCCGCATTCCTCGCGGCGTACCCGCCCGAGCATCCCGACCACCTGCCGGGCGGTGACGCGCTCATCGACACCTACCTCGTGCCGTACACGAAGGGGGCGAGACTCGGCCCGCTCCTCTGCGATGCGAGTGGGCTTGCCGTGCGCGACGGCTACGCGTACGGCGGGGTGCTCATCGTGGACCGCCCCGACGAGGGCCCCTGGGTCTGCGACATCTGGCGGGATCCTGATCCGCGCTACGCCGGCACCGGCACGGCACTGCTGCACTGGGCGGCGTCACGCCTCGTCGGCCACGACACCCTCGGGCTCGTGGTCACGGTGGGCAACGACGCGGCACTGCGGTCGTACGAGCGCGCGGGATTCGTCCGCGAGACCACGGCCTGGCGGCTGCGCCTGCCGGCCTAGATCTCCTCGCGGGCGCCCCGACGCATCCGGACGTACACCACCGTCGCGATCCCGGCCACGGCGACCACGCCGAGGACGAACGCGACCCGGGGGAACCACCGGCGGCCGCTCTCCAGCGTCACCGTCGCCTGCTCGAGGAAGTCGTCAGTGCGGCCGAGAAGGTCGTCGGCGGTGGAGAGGACGGCATCCGTCTGATCGAGGACCATGCGCACGCGTCCCAGGTTGCCACGAAGACCCTCGACACGGTCAGCGGTGTCGGTCAGTTGCTCCGTCAGTTGCTCGGTCATCGTCATGGGACCTCCCTCATCGGCTGCGAGCAGCCTACGACGCGGCGGCGAGGGCGGCGTAGCCGGGCTTGATGATGTTGTCGATGTAGTCCAGGCGCTCGTCGAAGGGGATGAAGGCGCTCTTCATCGCATTGACGGTGAGCCACCTCATGTCGTCGAGCCCCCACCCGAAGGCCTCGCATACCTTCGCCATCTCCTGCGTCATCGTGGTGCCCGACATCAGCCGGTTGTCAGTGTTGATCGTGGTCCGGAAGCGCAGGCGCGAGAGCAGGCCCAGCGGATGCTCCTCGATGCTGGGCGCGGCCCCCGTCATGACGTTCGACGTCGGGCACAGCTCCAGCGGAATCCTCCGGTCGCGCACGTAGGCCGCGAGCGGCCCGAGGCGGTAGGTGCCGTCGGGCTCGCGGTGGATGTCGTCGACGATGCGCACCCCGTGGCCCAGCCGGTCGGCGCCGCACCACTGGATGGCCTCCCAGATGCTGGGCAGCCCGAAGGCCTCGCCGGCATGGATGGTGAAGTGGGCGTTCTCCCGGCGCAGGAACTCGAAGGAGTCCAGGCGGCGCGTGGGCGGGTAGCCCGCCTCGCGCCCGGCGATGTCGAAGCCGACCACGCCGCGATGGCGGTAGGCGACGGTGAGGTCGGCGATCTGGCGGCTGCGAGCCGCCGTGCGCATGGCCGTGAGGAGTGCGCCGACGCGGATCGGGCGCGATGCCGCGCGCTCGCCATCGCGGAAGCCGGCGAGGACGGCGTCCACGACCTGCTCCAGCGACAGCCCCCGCTCGAGGTGCAGCTCCGGCGCGAAGCGCACCTCGGCGTAGACGACGCCGTCGTCCGCGAGGTCCTGAGCGCACTCCGAGGCGACCCGGGCCAGCGCCTCGGGCGTCTGGAGGACGCCCACCGTGTGCCGGAACGGCTCGAGGTAGCGGTCCAGGGACCCGGAATCGGCGGCGGCCCGGATCCACGCGGCGAGCGCGGCCGGGTCGGTCTCGGGGAGGTCGGCGTAGCCGGTCTCGGCGGCGAGCTCGGCCACGGTCGCCGGTCGCAGTCCGCCGTCGAGGTGATCGTGGAGGAGCACCTTGGGGGCATCCCCGAGGACCTGCAGGGAAGGGTCCGCCATGACCCGAACCTACTGCGCGACCGCGCAGGGACGGACCAGGGATCGCACCCCTGACCGGTCCCCGGGTCCGAGCCGGACCCGCTGGTCGATGATCGGGTGCATCACGTTGGCCGTCGCGCGGGCATGGCCCAGGCCCAGGACATGGCCGATCTCGTGGAGGTAGAGGTGGCGCAGCCGGTCGGGCTCCCGGCTCGAGGCGTCCGCGACGAAGCCGGCGCGGAAGACCGCGACGCCGCCGACGATCTCCCGGGTCTCTGCGATCACGCGGGAGGGATTGCCCAGCCCGACCACGGGCGAGGCGAGCATCGGGGCCTGCCGGGGCGTGAGGAACGCGAGATAGACGTGGCGCTCCCGGGGCATGCCGCGGGGGACGAGGAGGTAGCGGGAGGCGTCGTACGTCAGCGGCTCCTCGCCGGCGAACCGGATGTCCAGGCCAGCCGCACCGGCCCAGTCGCCCACCGCGGCGGACAGCCGGCGGATCTCGCGCGGGCGGACTCCGTCGGGCAGGCGCCGGGCGTCCACGCTCCAGGTGAGACCGGGGCAGGCCGACCAGCCGCTGCCGGCGAGGGGCCCGTCCGCGAAGAAGGCGGTGTGGTCGTCGGACAGCTGGGCGGAGGCCGTGCCCACGAGGCCCGGGCCGACGGGAACAGGGCCGACGTGAACAGGGCCGACGAGGGCGATCGCCCCGGCGAGGGCGGGGGC
>JBJTJS010000361.1:0-4936 GCA_046096085.1 bacterium | reverse complement strand
GTTGTGCTGTCGACACGCCGCGGGAACGCATCACAACCCGCCACTCAACGGGTGGTGGCGGGGGTGTCGGCTGACGAGGCGCGGCGTGCGGCGCTGTGGGCGCAGGGGCTCCTGGGCACGAGGCCGACCCCGAAGTCGGAGGCCAAGCGCGAGCAGGCGGTGACCGGCATGCTCGAGCATCTCGGCGCCGTGCAGCTCGACACCATCTCGGTGCTCGCACGTTCGCATGAGCTCGTGGCCTACGCGCGGCTCGGTGCGATCGGACGCCGTGCCGTCGAAGCGGCGTACTGGAACGGCGACGCTGCCTTCGAGTATTGGTCGCACGCCGCCTGCATCCTGCCGATGTCGGAGTGGCCGTGGTTTGCCTTTCGCCGCCGCCACTACGCGCGACGCGGGCAGCGCTGGCGCGGCGTCCCGCAGAAGGCTCTCACCGGCATCCTCGAGCGACTCCGCAGCGAAGGCCCGCTCACGACCAAGGACGTTGGCGGCGCCAAGCGCAGCGGGTACTGGTGGGACTGGTCGGAGGCGAAGATCGGACTGGAATGGCTCCTCGATGTCGGCGAAGTGGTGGTGACGGAGCGCGCCGGCTGGCGACGGGTGTACGACCTCCCGGAGCGCGTCGTGCCCGAGGCCCTGCGGCAGCACCCGCGGTGGGGTGATGCCGACGGGGTGCACGGCCCCGACGACGACGAGTGCGTACGCCGCCTCGTGCAGCTCGGCGGTCACTCGGTGGGAGTGGGAACGGCTTCCGATATCGCCGATGTCCACCGGCTCGGCGTGACTGAGACGCTCGCCCACCTCGACGTCACCGACCTGGTGGAAGTGAGCGTACGCGGATGGGATCAGCGTGCGTGGGCCTCGCGCGAGGCATTGGACTGGCTGGGAACGACGTCCCGGTCGAGGTCGCGTACGACGCTCCTGTCGCCGTTCGACTCGCTGGTCTGGAACCGCGACCGCATGGAGCGGATCTTCGGTATGGAGCATCGCATCGAGGCGTACACGCCGGCGGCGAAGCGCGTGCACGGGTACTTCGCCATGCCGGTGCTCCACGGGGGTCGCCTGGTCGGTCGCGTGGACCCCGGGCGTGAGAAGGGCACGCTCGTGGCCAAGCGCGTCACCCTGCAGACGCGTCCGGCGGGTGCCCTCGTAGCCGGGGCCCTCGAGGGCACGGCCCGGGCTCTCGCGGAAGCCGCCGCCTGGGTGGGCGCGCAGGGGATCCGCGTCGACGACGTCCGGCCCGCGTCGGCCGCCCGCGCCCTGCGCAGCGCCGTCGCCTCCTCAACTGCCCGTTGACCCAACCCCCGGTGAGTGGCGGCTAGCCTGGGGTGATGAGCCGTCGCGTGGCCGTGGTCACCGACTCCACCGCGTACCTGCCGCCGGACCTCGTGCGCGCGAGCGGCGTGACGGTCGTCCCCGTGCAGGTCATCGTCGGGGGCCACGCCCACGACGAGACCTCCGACGAGGCGGGGGTCCGCCGGGTGGCCGACGCCCTGCGCGCCTGGCAGCCCGTGACTACGTCGCGGCCGAGCCCCGAGCGCTTCCGCGCGGCCTTCGCCGCGGCACTCGCGCAGGGCGCCGACTCCCTCGTGTGCGCGACCCTGTCGGCGCGGATGTCGGGCACCTACGACTCCGCGCGGCTGGCGGCCAAGGAGATCGACGCCGACGTGCGCGTCGTCGACAGTCGCACGGTCGCCATGGCCCTGGGATTCGCGGTGCTGGCCGGCAACGACGTGGCCCTGCAGGGCGGCGACACGGATGCTGTCGCCGAGGTCATCGAACGCCGCGCCCGCGACTCCACGTCCCTGTTCTACGTCGACACCCTGGAGTACCTCCGGCGCGGTGGCCGTATCGGGTCCACGCGCGCAGCGGTCGGCCAGGCGCTCAAGGTGAAGCCGATCCTGCGCATCCTCGCCGGCGAGGTCGTGCCCCTCGATCGCGTCCGGACGACGGGCAAGGCCATCGCCCGTCTCACCGAGCTGGCCCTGGCAGCGGCGGAGGGCCGCCCCGTGGAATTCGCCGTGCAGGACCTCGACGCGCAGGCCCGCGCCCTCGACCTGGCCGCGACCCTGCGGCAGCGCCGTCCGGAGGCGCGGGTCGTCACCTGCCCGCTCGGCGCGGCCGTGGGCGCGCACACCGGACCCGGCATCGTGTCGGTGGCCGTGTCGCCGCTGTAGCGGAATCCCCAGGGCGCGACTCCGCGGGATCTCCCCAGCCCGGCCCGGCGCACCACGCCCGCGCTGCCGCCGTGCCTAGCGTGCGCCATGCCCTGGAGCCCCCGCGCGGCCCGCGCCGCCCTCGTCGTCCTCGGCGCACTGCTCATCGTCGCGGGTTGGTGGTGGTGGCAGGGCCGCAGTCGTCCGGCCGAGGAGGTCCCCGCGCCCGACGCCGTGCCGGCGCAGCAGGCGGCCGACGTCGCGGCCGAGGTCGTCGTGCACGTCATCGGCCGGGTGAACCGGCCCGGGGTGGTCCGCCTCCCCTTCGGCGCCCGGGTGGCCGACGCGGTCGAGGCAGCGGGAGGGATGCGCAAGGGCGCCGACGCCGGCTCGGTCAACCTGGCCCGGGTCCTCGTCGACGGGGAGCAGGTCGTGGTGGCGGGCCGCGGGGAGCGGGGTACGGCGGCACCCGAAGGACAGCAGCCCCCCGCGGGGGAGATGGACGCGCCCGGGCTGCTGGACCTCAACGCGGCCACTGCGGCTCAACTGGAGGAGCTGCCCGGCATCGGCCCCGTCCTTGCCGCGCGCATCGTGGCCTGGCGTGAGGAGAACGGTCGCTTCACGTCCGTCGACGTCCTCGGCGAAGTCGGCGGCATCGGCGATGTCCTCCTCGAGCAGGTGCGCCCGCTGGTGCGCGTGTGAGCGACCCGGGGCGGCGGCTCGTTCCCGCGGCGGCCACCGCCTGGGTCGCGTGCCTCGCCGTGCTCGTGCCGGCGGGATGGCTCGGATCCGCCGATGCTCGCCGATCCCTGGCGACGGCCGGGCTCGTGGCCGCGGCACTGCTCGGGCTGGCCACGGCCGCCGTCGTCGCCGGGATGGTCCTCGCCCGCGCGGACAGGGGCGCGGCGCCGACACCCGGGGATGGGCCGGCACCGGGGGATGCGCCGGCACCGCCGGATGCGCCGTCCGTCCGGTCTGCCCGCCTCGCGGGCACGGCCGTCGCCCTCGGGGCCGCGGCGGCCGCGCTGGCCTCCGCGTCCCTGTTCCTCCAGGGTCTGGCCGCCGCACCGCTGGCCGACGTCGCCGAGCGCTCCGGCTTCGCGGAGGTGGGGGTCCGGGTCAGCGGCGACATCCGACTGCGCACGGGGGCCGTGCGAGGCCCGCAGCGGGGGGAGGACTCGCTCGAGGCGCGCGCGCTCGCGCAGTCCCTGACCGTGGACGGGCGGTCGTGGCTGCTCAGCGCACCGCTCCTGCTGCGCTTCCCGGCCGGCGGTCTTGCCTCGCCTCCCGGCGGTCTTGCCTCGCCCGGCACCGGGGCGGTCGTCCCCGGCGCCGAGGCCGTCGTGCGCGGCGTCCTGCGGTCAGCACCCCCGGCCCGGGGCGTCGCGGGGATCCTCGAGGTGCGCTCCATGGATCTCGTGAGACCCCCCGAAGGACTCATGGCGGTGGCAGCGGCCGTACGCGGGGGGCTGCGCGCATCCCTGGGCGACGCCGACCCCCGGGCGGCCGCCCTCGTGGCGGGCCTCGCGGTGGGAGACGAGACCGGCCAGTCCCCGGAACTCGCCGAGCAGATGCGCGCGTCGGGCCTGTCCCACCTCACCGCCGTCTCGGGAGGGAACACCGCGATCGTCGTCGGCGCCGTGCTGCTGGTGACGGGGATCCTCGGGCTGCCGCTCCTGGCACGGTTCGCGCTGTCCCTGGGTGCCCTGGGGTTCTTCGTCCTCATCGTGGGACCGCAGCCGAGCGTCCTGCGCGCGGCGGCCATGGGGATCGTCGCGCTCATCGGGCTGCTGCACGGGTCGTCGCGCCGCGGCATGGCGGCGCTCGCCGCCTGCACCGTGGTCCTCCTGGTCCTCGCACCGGCGCTGTCCACCGCGATAGGCTTCGCACTGTCGGTCGCGGCGACCGCCGGCCTCATCGTCCTCGCCCCGTGGCTCACCCGTCGCTGGCACGGCGACACCCCCCAGGATGGGGACAACCGTCTCTCTCGCGCCCGGGCCAGGCGCGCCCTCGTGCAGGCGGCGGCGATCACCATCGCGGCGCAGATCGCCACGCTTCCCCTCATCGCATCCTTCGGCGATGGCATCAGCCTCGTCGCCGTGCCCGCGAACCTCCTGGCCGCGCCCGCGGTCGCGCCCGTGACCGTGCTCGGCCTCCTGTCGGCGCTGCTCTCCCCGGTGTGGCCCGAGGGCGGCCGTGTCCTCGCCGGGCTCGCCGAGCCCCCGGCCGGGTGGATCGCCCTCGTGGCCGCGCGGTCCGCGGCCGTGCCCGGCGCCACGCTTCCGTGGCCCGGCGGCCTCGCCGGAGCCGCCCTGGCCTGCGCCGTCGTCGCGGCAGCGGTCGTCGTCGTACGCCGTCGCCGCGGGCGGCACGAGCGCGGGCATGCCTGGCGTACCAGCCTGGTGGCGACCGTGGGCCTGGCGGTGGTCGCGATCGTCGCCCTGCGCGTGCCCGAGCGCGCGGGGTGGCCCCCCGAGGGATGGGTCGCCGTGGCCTGCGATGTGGGCCAGGGCGACGCCTTCGTGGTGCGGGCGTCGGATGGCTCCGCGCTCGTCGTCGACGCGGGTCCGCAGCCCTCCACCGCCGCCCGCTGCCTCGATGACCTGGGGGTGCGCTCGGTGGACCTCCTCGTCCTGACCCATGCGCACGCCGATCACGTCGAAGGCGTGCCGGGGATCCTGGCCGGGGGGGCGTTCGGCCGCGTCGTGTCCTCCCCGCTCCGGGAGCCTGCCGAGCAGGCGCGGGGGGTCGAGGTGTGGGTCGCGGGGGTCGCGGCGAGGGTG
>JBJTJS010000360.1:0-2974 GCA_046096085.1 bacterium | reverse complement strand
GGGTCGCACCCACTCACCCGGGCCGGCCGGCGGCGCCGCCGCCGCCGACGCCCCCGGGGCCGGGAGCCGCCGCGCCCCCGCTGCCGCCGCGGCCGCGGGCCCCGCCGGGGCCGCCCCGGCCGCGGCGGCAGCGGGGGCGCTGCGGATCCCGTCCCCGGGCGCGACGGCGACCGCGGATCCGACGGCCGGCCCGGCTGAGTTCTTCCTACCCGGCGAACTCGCCAGCGGTCTACTCGGCGAACTCGCCCGCGGTCGCCTCGAGCAGCCACGTGCCATCGCTGCCGATGCGCGATGTCACGCGCACGGGGAAGCCGGGCCCCTTCGGGGCGCAGGAGTACGGCCCCACGGCCACGGGTCCGTTGAATGTCAACTCGCGCACCAGGTGCAGTGCATCGCCCCGGACGAGACCGACGCGCAGGGTGTCACCGGACCTCCACACGGTGAACTCGACTGACTCGTCGCCCACCGCCTGCTTCGACCAGTCGGAGTTCTCCCGCGTCTCGACGACGCTGAACCACGTGCCGTCGTCTCGTTCGATACCCGCCTTCAGCCAGTTCCGCTCGTCGATGCGCACCATGAGCCCGAACTGGTCATAGGGCGAAGCGAATTCGGTCGTCAGCCGCATGGTGATGCTGAAGTCGCCCTCCCGCGGCGCGAGGAACGCATCGCCATCGTCCGCGCCCTCCACGCCACCGGTGTGCCGCCAGAAGTCGCTGTCCGGCCGGGTTCCCCAACGGAGTTCGCTCGCGGCGCCCCACTCCCAGGACACCGGCTCGCGGACCCAGGAGCAGCCCTCCCAGCTCTCACCGGCCACGCGCGCCCCTAGATCCTCGGGTCAAGCCCCTTGATGCTTGGGTCAGGCCTCGATACATGGGTTGATCCTCGGTCCTCGGCACTCCTGCCTCGCCTCCGGGGGGCCCGTGGTGACACCATGCCCCGGTGACCCCCCGCATGCTCGGTCTCGCCTGCGCCGCCGTGCTCGTGGCCGGCGTGGCCGCCCCCGCGGCCGCCGCTCCGGGCCAACCGCATCGCCCCCGGGTCACAGGCCCCACGTTTACGGTGGCTGTCAACGGGTCGGTGCTCTCCGTGACTGCGCGGGGGCCGTCCGCCAACTTCGGTGCCGACGAGGAGCTCGTCCTCAGCAAGGTGCCGGATGGCTACCGGCTCTCGATGAACGGCGAGGACGCTCAGGAGCGACTCGTTGCGGCCTCTCCCTGCATCGGTGAGGGAACGCAGGCGACGACATCGGTCATCTGCCCGGTGCCAGTGATATCCGCGCGCCTCGACTACCAGGCGCTTACGTCGGCCACCCTCACGGCAGTGGCCACCGGGATCGATGTCACCTTCCTGGGCGGATCGGGGCCTGACGAGTTCTACTCCTCGTCCGGCAACGACAACCTCGACGGTCGAGCGGGCGATGACGTCCTCTTCGGTGACGACGAGGACGGCCCCTATGGCAATGACACCATCACGGGGGGCGTCGGCGTCGACGTGATCGATGCCTTCGGCGGCACCAACGTCGTCTACGCCAAGGACGGCATTGCCGACAAGCGCGTCCAGTGCGCTGGCCCGGACATCCCTGGCAGCTCGGGCAAGGCCACTTGGGACCAGGGACTCGACAAGCCGATCGCGTGCGCGGCCATCGGCAACCTTCCTGATCGACCCAAGGACTTCGCGGTGAGCGTCGGGGCATGGAAAGGCACGGGCGACGACGCCACGGTCGACTTGACGTTCACCTGGGCCAAGCCCACGGCGTCCCAGCCCACCGTGACCGGATACGTGTTGAGCGTCTTCGCGGCTGGCTCCACGAGAGTCCAGATCCCCTCGGGCAGCACCACGAGCCAGGTCGTCACGTTGAGCGTCCGCGACGCCCCGCCGTCGATCCCGGGGGTCCCCTTGCGATGGGAGGCTGAACTCGTCGCGAGCAATTCCGCCGGGACGAGTGTGGCGGCAGGAGCCGACTTCGAGACGAGTGCCGGCCTGGTGGCGGTCACCGACGTTGTCGGTGTGCCGCAGAACAACCCGCTGCAGGCGGTTCGCGTGGCATGGAAGCCCTCGACCAGCTCGCCCGTGGCCACCCTCGTCGGCTACCGGGTCGAACGCCGGGTCAACGCGACGTTGCGTGATGGCTCAGAGTGGCTGGATCTCCCCATGGTCGATCCCACGTCCACATTCAAGGTGGATCCCTGCCTGCCGCCGGGTGTTTCTCTCGACTACCGGGTTACCCCGCTCTTCACCATGTATCCAACCGACTTCTATCCCAAGAAGGTGGTCGACGGTCCTTCGGTGATTGTCGCCGCGACAGCACCGCCCTTCTCCGTGGTGCCCCCCGCGCCCACCGGGGTGCAGGTCGACTTCAACGGTATCTTCACGATCAACGGCCGGGCGATTCAGATCTTCCTCGAAGGCAGGGGGACCGGGCCCCAGGTCGACCCGGGCCAGTGCTTTGGGCTCTCCTATGAGTACGGCGCCGTGGACAGGAAGACCGGGGTGAAGTGGACCCTCGCGGAAGATCCGATGCCACGAATCAATGGCGGCGCGGTGTCGACGGCGTATCCCGCCCTGTATGCATCCGGCACCGCGGCCGGGAGCACCCTCGGTTTCTCCCTGAGGTCTCGGTGGGTGCTCGACGCGACATGGGGCAAGGACTATGGCCGCGGCTGGAACGCGGCGCTGGTGTCCTCACTCGTGCGCGCAGGGCAGCCGGTCAATGCGACCTCGACGCCGGTCACCTCCGCTTCCGATGTCTACAACAGCACCACCGGCGCCTCGGTGAGCAACCTGACGGTGAAGCGAGACGCTGGCACCTTCGCCTACCGCGTGTCCTGGACACCGCCCGCAGCCTCTGATCCCAACACCGTCAACATGCGCGGCTACGAGGTGTGCTCGTACTCCCTCATCAACGGCGTCTATTCCGGCCTCGCCTCTAACCCGAAGTTCCCGACCTACACCACGAAGATGCGCTGCCGTGTGG
>JBJTJS010000359.1:0-3687 GCA_046096085.1 bacterium | reverse complement strand
GATGCACGGCAACCTCGAGGGCCAGGTCATCGCCTTCTTCGTCATGGTGGTGGCCGCTGCCGAGGTGGTCGTGGGCCTCGCCATCATCGTCACCATCTATCGTTCTCGTCGCTCGGCGTCGATCGACGAGCCCAACCTGCTGAAGTACTGACAACGCGACGGCGCTGACACCGCGACAGCGCCGTGACCAAGACAAGGAGACGCCGTGATCGGGACCGGCGCTGCGATGCTGTCCGACAGCGCGCCCGTGCTCCAGCCGCTCGCCCCCGCGAGCGGCGTCTTCGCCTACCTGTGGGTGCTCCTGGCCCTGCCGCTCCTGGGGGCCGCGGTCCTCCTCCTCGGCGGACGTCGCACGAACAAGTGGGGGCCGTACCTCGGCTGCCTCACCGTCATCGCGGCCGCGGGCTACGCCATCGCCCTCCTCGTGAGCATGATGGCCCTGCCCGCCGACGAGCGGGCGATCGGCCAGAGCCTCTACTCCTGGGTGGCGGTCGGCAGCTTCCAGGCCGAGTTCGCGCTCCAACTGGACCAGCTGTCCATGGTGTTCGTGCTCCTCATCACCATCGTCGGCTCCCTCATCCACGTCTACTCGCTGGGGTACATGGAGCACGACCCCAACCGGCGCAAGTTCTTCGGCTTCCTCAACCTCTTCATCGCGGCCATGCTGCTGCTGGTCCTCGCGGACAACTACCTCCTGCTCTACGTCGGCTGGGAGGGCGTGGGCCTCGCGTCGTACCTGCTCATCGGCTTCTGGCAGTACAAGCCGAGCGCTGCGGCCGCGGCGAAGAAGGCGTTCGTCATGAACCGCATCGGCGACCTGGGGCTGAGCCTGGCGATCATGCTCATCTTCCTCACCTTCGGCACCGTGACCTTCGACTCGGTGTTCGCCCAGGCGGGCCAGGCGAGCGAGACCACGCTCACCTGGATCGGTCTGCTCCTCCTCCTGGCCGCCTGCGGCAAGTCCGCGCAGTTCCCGCTCCAGGCCTGGCTGCTCGACGCCATGGAGGGCCCCACTCCCGTCTCGGCACTCATCCACGCGGCGACCATGGTCACGGCCGGCGTGTACCTCATCGTGCGCAGTGGTGCCATCTTCGACGGCACCGCCGTCGCGCTGACGGTCGTGGCGATCGTGGGCGTCATCACCATGTTCTTCGGGGCCTTCATCGGGTCGGCCAAGGACGACATCACGAAGGCCCTCGCCGGGTCCACCATGAGCCAGATCGGCTACATGATCATCGCGGCCGGCCTCGGGCCGATCGGCTACGTGTTCGCCATCTTCCACCTGCTCACCCACGGTGTCTTCAAGGCCAACCTCTTCCTCGGCGCGGGGTCGGTCATCCACGGCATGAGCGACCAGCAGGACATGCGACGGTACGGCGCCCTGCGCACGGTCATGGTGATCACGTGGCTGACCTTCATGTGCGGCTACCTCGCGATCATCGGCATCCCGCCGTTCTCCGGGTTCTTCTCCAAGGACGACATCATCCACGCGGCCTTCGAGAAGAACTGGATCATCGGCGTCTGCGGTATCCTTGCGGCCGGAATCACCGGCTTCTACATGACGCGCATGATCATCATGACCTTCTTCGGCAAGGCCCGCTGGGAGGACGACGCCCACCCGCACGAGTCGAAGCCCGTCATGACGGTCCCCCTCATCATCCTGGGCATCGGGTCGCTCTTCACCGGCGCGGCACTGGTCTACTGGGGCGATATCGTCGGCTGGCTCGAGCCGGTCACCGGCTTGATCGAGGAGCCGCTCGCCATCCCGAAGATCGCCCTGGAGGGGATCACGCTCACCGTGGTCCTCATCGGCGTCGTCATCGCCATCGCGAAGTACCGCTCCACCGTCCCCGTCGAGCCGCCCCCGGGCAACGTGCTCACCGTGGCGGCGCGCAACAGCCTCTACGACGATGCGATCAACGATGCCCTCGTCGTGGAGCCGACGTACGCCCTGTCGCGCGGGCTCGTGACGGTGGACGACCGGGTCATCGACGGGGTCGTCGACGGCAGCGCCTCCCTGGTGGGCGGCGTGTCCCGACGCCTGCGGCTGGTCCAGACCGGGTTCGCGCGGTCCTACGCCCTGCTCATGGTCGCCGGCGCGATCCTCGTGGCCGTCGTCCTGGTCGTGGTGAGGCTGTCGTGACCATGCCCTGGCTCACCGTGCTCATGGTCCTGCCGCTGGTGGGATCCCTCGTCACCCTGGCGCTGCCGCGCAGCCGGCCGGCGATCGTCAAGGCCTGGGCCCTCATCGTGGCCGTGGCCACCCTCGGCCTCACCATCGCGATGGCCCTGCAGTTCCAGGCCGACGCGGCCGCCCCATTCCAGTTCACCGAGAGCTATCCGTGGATCCCCGCGTTCGGCATCTCCTACAGCGTAGGGGTCGACGGCATCGGCCTGGTGCTCGTCGCCCTCGCCACCATCCTCGTCCCGGTCGTCATCCTCGCGGGCTGGAACGACGTCGACGACGGGGCCGTGAAGGGCTACTTCGGCCTGCTCCTGGTCCTCGAAGCGCTCATGGTCGGGGTCTTCGCCGCCACCGACGTCTTCCTGTTCTACGTGTTCTTCGAGGTCATGCTCATCCCGGTCTACTTCCTCATCGGCCGCTACGGCGGCGCCGGGCGCTCCCGGGCCGCGGTGAAGTTCCTCCTCTACAGCCTCGTCGGCGGCCTGCTCATGCTCGCGGCACTCATCGGCCTGTACGTGGTGTCCGCGCAGGAGCTCGGCCAGGGGACGTTCGACTTCCTCGCTCTGGTCGGGCTCGACATCGATCCCAACATGCAGAAGCTGCTCTTCCTGGGCTTCTTCATCGCCTTCGCCATCAAGGCCCCGCTGTGGCCCTTCCACACCTGGCTGCCCGACGCGGCCAAGGAGGCGACCCCCGCCACCGCGATCCTGCTCATCGGCGTGCTCGACAAGGTGGGCACGTTCGGCATGATCCGCTACCTGCTGCCGATCTTCCCGGCGGCATCGGACTTCTACGCGCCGCTGGTGATCGCCCTCGCCGTCATCGGCATCCTCTATGGCGCGCTGGTGGCGCTCGGCCAGACCGACATGAAGCGGCTGTTCGCCTTCAGCTCCATGTCGCACTTCGGCTTCATCGTGCTCGGCATCTTCGTCTTCACCCTGCAGGGCGGCAGCGGATCGACCGTATACATGCTCGCCCACGGACTGTCCACGGCGGCGATCTTCATCACCGCCGGGTACCTCATGCAGCGCAACGGGGGCTCGAGCCTCATCTCCTCCTACGGCGGTGTCAACAAGGTCGCGCCCGTGCTCGCGGGCTTCTTCCTCTTCGCCGCCATGTCCTCCCTGGCGCTCCCTGGCCTCGCCAGCTTCGTCGGCGAGTTTCTCGTGCTCGTCGGCACCTTCATCCGCTACTGGTGGGTCGCCGCCATCGCGACGATCGGCATCGTCATCACGGCGGCGTACGCCCTGCGGCTCTACCAGAAGGTCGCGACGGGTCCGACCCCCCCGTCGCTCGAGGGCATGCGCGACATCGGGCCGCGGGAGACCGTGCCCCTCGCGGTCGTGGCCGTGCTCACCGTCGCGCTCGGCTTCTTCCCCGGCCCCGTCCTCGAGGTCGTCAACCCCGCCGTGGAGCGCACCCTCGAGGTGGTCGGCGTGCCGGCACCGGACATCCCCCAGGCGGCCGTGGGCGGGGGTGAGGCGCCGTGAACGAGGTGATGC
>JBJTJS010000358.1:0-2873 GCA_046096085.1 bacterium | reverse complement strand
CTGCACCACTGCGTCCGAGGAGTTGTAGAAGCTCACGGACGCCAGGTAGGCCCCGCTTGGCTGCAGGGTCTGCGGTGTCACCTGGATGGAGATGGGTCCCACGTCCTGGCCCGCGGCAACGGCAATCCACTCGTCGAAGAGCGTGAGGCAGGTCTGGGGGAATCCGACCGAGGTGTTGCCCTCGGAGAACTGCGTGACGTTGCCGACCGCACCCCCGGAGATCGTCGGGCAGGCCGACTGGAGGTTGCTGACATCGGTGGGGACGACCGGCCAGAGGTACTGCTCCTGGGCGTCGAGCTCGACCGTGTCGTCGCCGATCTCCATGACGAACCCCGGCAGGGCATTCCAGCCGCCCTCGTAGACCGACGAGCAGTTCCACTTCGCCAAGCAGGGCTGGATGCTTCCGAGAGCGCCGCTGTTGCCCACGCCGACCGTGTTGAGCTGTGGCTGGACGTAGAAGTCGGGCAGCGCCGGGGTAGACGTCGTGAGCTGGGTGGTGTTCAACGACGTGGCGGGCGCCCCGCCGTCGGGGTAGTACCGGGTCCAGCCGCATCCGTCGCCGTAGTCGTTGGTCGTGCCATTGCCCGGGCTCATCCAGTCCATGACGGTCCAGTTGCCTCCGGTCGACGCGTACTCGCCCACGGGCGCCCAGCTCGAGCACGGGATCGCCACAAGGTTGTAGCCCCCGCTGTAGTTCTGCAGGGTCACGCTGGTCTTGGCGTAGACGCCGGGGCCGGGCTTGTTGTTGCCGTCGGTGGAGAAGGGGAAGACATCGCCCAGCGTCAGGTTGCCGATGGTTCCCTGTCTCGTGGCGAAGTCGTACGTGCCCGGGTCATTGACGACAGCGGACACGCCGCGGTTGGGGTACATCCCGGTGTCGAGGAAGGACGCCACCCCCAGGTTGGGCACGGGGGAATCGGCGTTCCACGCGGTGCCCTCGGCGCTACCCATGAAGCCGAGGCCCGGGGAGATTGCGGAGTAGTTGGGGTTCCACTCGTAGGACTCGCCGGTGTAGAGGATGAGATTGTCGCTGGAGGACACGGCCTGCCCGCCGTTGTTCAGTCCCGCGTTGCCCAGGTGCGTCCCGACCTGCGCGGTGTCCGAGCAGTTAGTGAGCGGTGTCGGTCCCCCGCACGCCGCGAGGATCGTGCCCTGGGCATTCGGGTAGGGCGTCGGGTAATACTCGGTGCGGATGATCCCGTTGAAGTCATCCGACGTCGCGGGCTGGAAGACGAGCGGGCCCCACGTGTCGGACGCGAATCCTGTGGTTCCGGCGACCGGGCTGGAGGAGTCGACCGAGGCGGACGACAGCGGGGTCCCCGCCGGCACGCCGGCCCCGAAGGTGCCGTTGCGGAAGGCGGTGATGTCGGTGAGCCAGGCGTTGGCGCCATTGGTGAAGACGGTGTCGCCGGAGTCGGCGTAGAGGTCGGACTGCAGGGTGCCGTTCGTCACCTGGCCCCAGGATGCCCCACCCGCATGCCACATCTGCGAGACCTTGTCCTGGCCCTCCGCTATCTCCCGGGCGATCTGCGGACACGAGAAGAGGTCGAGGTCCTGGCAGGCGCTGAGGAACTGCGGGACGGTGGTCACGCTCGGCGGGACCAGGGTCACCGCGGCCAGGAAGTCGCCCAGGCCGACCAGGGCGAGTCCGGTGTTGATGATGGCGGCGTACTGGCCGACGAGGTTCTGCATGAGGTCGGCGTAGGCGTTGTCGAGTAGTCCGATCTCGACCTGCCCCGCCGGCGAGGTGACACCGGCCGCGTCCTGCTGGATCACGTAGCCGGCAATCGCATCGGCGCACGTGTCGATGACGTTCAGGGGCCCGGTCTGCGTGAAGGCCTGCTCCACGTTCTGGACGGCGACCTGAACTGAGTTGACGCCCGGTCCGAACGACGGAGTCGCGTTGCTCCCAACGCCGAAGATGTAGTTGCCCATCACCGTGGCATTGGCGGGTCCGCCGGAGTAGCTGAGGTTCTCCTCGCCCCATGCCTCGGTCATCACGTCCTGGTAGTTCAGCAGTGTCTCCTGGATCAGGTCGACGTCGCTCTTGAGGCCGTCGACCGCGGAACTGCACGCCGCGAGCGAGGCCTCCGCGAAGACCTCGCTGTTCTGGGCCTCCACCGTGTTGAGGGCGTCCTGCAACTGCTGGAGGTCGTAGTAGACGTTGTTGAATCCCTGCTGAACCTCGGACTCCAGCTGCTGGATCTGCGCCTCCGTGGCGGTGGCCTCACCCGGCCACATGAGTTCGAGGACCCTCTCCACGCCGAAGCTGCCGAGTTCGCCGGCGCCTCCGGTGATCGCGAGGTTGGCGAGGGACTCCACGCTGATCGCACTCGCGGCTGCCTCACCGGCGGCCCCCAGGCCAGCTGCGGCCTCGGCGCGAGTCTGAAGCGCGGCCACCTGCGATTGCTGGTCGTCCTGCGCCGCGTAGTGGGCCAGCATCCGCACCGGACGCTCCGACCTCGGTCGGCCGCCGCGCGAGGTGATCGAGAGCATCTGCGAGATGGCCGTGCCCCGGGCAGAGGCGATGCGCATGCGCATGCGGTAGGTGCCGCGTTGACTGAGCTGCGTGCCTACGCCGACCCGCCCGTTGCTGGCAACCTTGCTCGACTGCATCGGCACCCACGCATTGCCGAGACGGAGGTCGACCACGGCGAGGGATCCCGCGAAGGACCGCGGAACGGTCGCCTTGCTGCGGAACCGATCGCGGGTGCGCACGGTTGCCGGGGCCGTTGCGGTGAAGGTCGTGGTCCCCGCCTGCGGCGCTGCCGTGGCGGGGCGCTCAGGAGCGGCCTGCGCGGCCTGGGGCGCCGTCGCGATCCCTGCGGCGACGATGACCACCGCCGTGAGGGCAGCGGCATACGATGCGAACT
>JBJTJS010000357.1:0-2550 GCA_046096085.1 bacterium | reverse complement strand
GGTATCTCACGAACGGGGGCCGAGGCCCGGAACTCCGCGAGGAGCTGCTGGCCCGGGGCGCCGAAATGCGCTGGCATCCGCCGCACATGCAGGTGCGCTACGAGAACTGGGTCGAGGGCCTCAACGGCGACTGGCTCATCTCGCGGCAGCGGTTCTTCGGGGTCCCCATCCCCGTGTGGTACCCCCTCGACGCCGACGGCAACCCCGACTACGACTCCCCGATCCTCCCGGACGACGCGGATCTGCCCATCGATCCGTCGTCGGACTCCCCGCGCGGCTACGCCGAGGACCAGCGGGGCAAGCCCGGCGGCTTCATGGGCGACCCCGATGTCATGGACACGTGGGCGACGTCCTCGCTCACGCCCCAGATCGCCGGCGGCTGGATCCGCGACGAGGACCTGTGGTCGCGGGTGTTCCCCATGGACCTCCGCCCGCAGGCGCACGAGATCATCCGCACCTGGCTCTTCTCGACGGTCGTGCGCAGCCACCTGGAGTTCGGGCGGCTGCCCTGGACGGACGCCGCCATCAGCGGCTGGATCCTCGACCCGGACCGCAAGAAGATGAGCAAGTCCAAGGGCAACGTCGTCACGCCCATGGGCCTGCTCGACGAGCACGGCTCCGACGCGGTGCGCTACTGGGCGGCGTCGGGCCGGCCCGGCACGGACACGGCGTTCGACGTGGGCCAGATGAAGATCGGCCGACGTCTCGCCATCAAGATCCTCAATGCCTCGAAGTTCGTCCTCGGTCCCGGGCCCGTGGCAGACCCGTCGGCGGTGACCGAGCCGCTCGATCGGGCCATGCTGGCCGACCTCGCCCACACGGTGGAGCAGGCGACGGCGGCCCTGGAGGACTACCACTACACGCGCGCCCTGGAACTCGCCGAGACCTTCTTCTGGTCCTTCACCGACGACCACGTCGAGCTCGTCAAGGACCGTGCGTACGGCGGGCAGGGGGAGCGTGCTGCGAACTCCGCCCAGGCCGCGCTGGCCATCGCCCTCAGCGTCCAGCTGCGGCTCTTCGCGCCGTTCCTCCCCTTCGTGACCGAGGAGGTGTGGTCCTGGTGGCAGGAGGGGTCGATCCACCGGGCACCGTGGCCTTCGGCCGAGGAACTGCGCATGGTGGCGGCCGACGGTGACCGGGGCCCCGTGGCCGACGTGGCCGCGGCGCTGTCGCTGGTCCGCAAGGCGAAGAGCGAGGCCAAGGCCTCGATGCGCGCGGACGTGGAGCGTGCCTCGATCAGCGGACCGGCCGACGTCCTCGCGCGACTGCAGTCGGTCGCCGGCGACCTCACCGCGGCGGGCCGTATCGCGGAGCTCGACTGGCGGCCCGGCGGCGACACCCTGGAGGTCGATGTCACCCTCGCCCCCCCGACGTCCCCCTAAGGCGTTGAGTGGCGGCTGGTCCCGGGGGGGCTTGCGGGAGGCGTAGGCGGAGCGGACCTTGGCGATCACCCGGTGCGGCTCGCGAAGGTCGGCGGGCACGACCGTGACCATGAGCCACCCCGACAGGTTCACCGCGAGCCTCCGCTCCGCGTCCGCCATCTGGGTCTCCCGCGTCAAGTGGTGGATGCCGTCGTACTCCACGACGACCTTCGCCCCGTCATCGACGAGGTCCCCACGCGCCAGGAACCGGCCGCGCTCGTCGTGGATGTCGCGGTTGGGGAGGAGTCCGGTCATCCCCGCGCTCCACAGGTGGTAGCGCATCACCGACTCCTGCGGGCTCTCCGCTCCGGGGTCGGCGTACTCTAGCGCTTCGCGGACCTTGACGATCCCCCGGCGCCGGCGGCACCGCCGCGCCGCGACGGCCAACGCCGGCAGGGCGGCCAGATCGTGTCGGATCAGGTGGTCGGCCGCGGCCACGAGCGCCGCCGTGTCGAGCTCGGCTCCGAGGTCCAGCAGGGTCCGCACCGGGGTCGTCATCCGAAAGCCGCAGTGCTCCGTGACGTCCTCGACGGCGAGGCGGCGGCGGTGACAGGCGACGTCGGCCCGGTCGAGGTGGAAGCCCTTCTCCGGCAAGTTGACGTGCAGCGGTCCCTGCTCGATCCTCGCGGGGACGGGGACCCCCCAGAGGAGGGCCGCGGTCGACCCGACGACGACCGTCGACGGCGGGGAGACGACGATCACGGCCGCGAGCCTGTCGGCGAGGGAGTCGCGTCCGCGAGGCAGGCGCGCGCCGAGGGACGGCGCCCACCAGTCGCTGTGGGGGAAGGAATGGCGGTTGTCGCGGTGCACGGCGCGGGCGGCGGAATCGGACATGGCGCCACTGTGGAGGCCGCCGGTGCGGCACCGGCGCGTCCCGAGGCCACGTGTGGAGGCCGGGGCCCCGGCGCCCCTGTGGACCCCGAAGGCCTCCGTACGGCGTTGAGTGGCGGCTCGACCTCGCGGGGCACCAGGGTCGGGAGCACGTTGTCGCGGACCGTCTCCTCCGTCACCACCACCCTCGCGACGTCCGGGCCGCTGGGGTACTCGTCGAGGACCTAGTCGAGCTCGCCAGGCTTGGTGTGAGAGTCGCGGCGCCGCACCGCGGGCGCGCTGAGGGCCGGGGCGCGGA
>JBJTJS010000356.1:0-6819 GCA_046096085.1 bacterium | reverse complement strand
GGTTCACCAGGGTGAACGTGCCGAAGTTCTGCGGTGTCGTGTTGGGGCTGGCCTTGAGGAACGTCGTGCACAGGCAGCCGAGCAGGATGCTCGCGCAGACCCAGATCATCCAGTAGCCCACCAGCTTGCCCTGGAAGGGGTTCGCCGTGGAGATCAGGCCTTCGCGCGTGCGGTTCGCCACGGCGAGCAGCAGGAACGCGACGAGAGACAGGTGCACCGCCACCGCGACCGTGAGCAGGTACACGGCGGAGGCGTATGACCCGTTGTAGGGCTGGAAGGGGAACGTCATGATCTGCCAGATCTGCAGGACCAGCGCCACCAGGGTCACGATGAGGGCGAGGCTGGCTCCCGCGACGAGGCGGCCGCGATGCCCCGCGACGACCCCCCGCACGCCCCACCACAGCAGGAGCGTCGCGATGATGGTGAGCAGCAGGATCGTCCAGAACGGCCAGTCGGCGGCCCACGGCAGCGGAGCGCGACTCTTGAGGAGGTCGTTGTTGCCGAAGGTCTGCTGGTTGGGTGCCCAGCCGTTGTTGACGTTGAGGGACCACAGGTAGCAGTAGCTGATGATCAGCGCCATCGTGCCGGAGAAGTCGGCGACGATGAGGAAGATGATGCCGAGGCGATTGCGGCGGGCGACGACGGCGACGGGCTCGCCGGTGGTGGGCGACAGGGCGGGGGCGGTCACGTCGGGGCCCCCACCTTCTCGTCGTACTGCTCCTCGAGCTTCTTCGGGTCAAGGGGGTCTGGGACGCCGTAGTCGTAGGGCAGCTTCGTGACGACGGGCAGCACGGGGAAGTTGTCCAGCGGCACCGGGGTGGCGGTCTGCCAGTCCAGGGTCTGCGCCTCCCAGGGATTGGAGGGAGCGAGCTGCCCGCTGCGCCACGAGCTGATGATGGCGGCGAGAAAGATGAGCATTCCGATGCCGATCGTGTAGGCGCCGATGGTGGAGATCCAGTTCGAGATGTTGAACATGCTGTCGAACTGCAGCACCCGGCGCGGCTGGCCCTGCAGGCCCGCGACGAACATCGACATGAACGTGATCTGGAAGCCGGCGAACGCCACCCAGAAGCCGATCGACCCCACGCGCTCGTCGAGCATGCGCCCGGTCATCTTCGGGAAGTAGTACGCGATCGCGCCCATCGCGCCGAAGAGGGCCGCGCCCATGAGCATGTAGTGGAAGTGGGCGGTGACGAACATGTTGCCGTGGAAGTACTGGTCGGCTGGGACGTCGGAGAGGTAGACGCCGGTGACCCCGCCGATCATCTTGTTGAAGATGACCGCGAAGACCGCCATCATCGGCAGCCGGCTCCAAAAGCGCCCGCGCCACATCGTGCCGATGACGACGAGGACGAGGAAGCCCACCGGGATCGAGATCATCTCGGTGGAGAGCATGAAGGGGTAGTTCGCCTGCGGCGCCCATCCGGTCATGTACATGTGGTGCGCCCATACCAGGCCGCTGAGGCCGACGACGCCGACGATGCCCGCGATCGCCATGTAATAGCTGAAGAGCGGCTTGCGCATGAAGACGGGGATGAGCTCCATCATCACGGCCATGCTCGGGATGAGGATCACGTACACCTCGGGGTGCCCGAGGAGCCAGAAGAGGTTCTCGTAGAGCCAGACGCTGCCGCCCTCGATCGGGTCGAAGAACGAGGTGTTGATGAGGCGGTCGGTCATCGAGAGGATCTGGGAGTACTGGTAGAACGGGAAGGCGTACAGGCCCATGGCCGCCGCGGCGAAGACGCCGTAGATGAGGATCGGGGTCCGCGTCCAGGTCATCCCCTTGGCGCGCATCGTGAGGATGGTCACCATGATGTTGACGCTGGCGATGGCGGTCGACACCGCGAACACGATGATCGTCGTCTGGTAGCCGATCATCCCCGGGCCCGCCTGCGCGTTCAGCGGCTGGTAGACGCTCCAGCCATCCCGGATGCCTCCCACGAGGAGCGAGAGGATGAGCGGAGGGACGGCGCAGACGAGAAGCCAGATGCTCAGGGCGTTGAGCCGGGGGAAGGCCATGTCCCGGGCGCCGCACATGAGGGGCACGATGAAGTTCCCGACGGGGCCGGAGACGATGACGATCATCGCGATGACCATCGCGATGCCATGCGTGCCCACGAGCGAGTTGTAGAAGTCGGGGTTGAAGACCTCCATCCACGTGATGCCCAGCTCGGTGCGGATGAGCATCGCGAGGAGGCCGCCGAATCCGAGGATGATCATGGCCACGATGAGGTACTGGATGCCGACGACCTTGTGATCGGTCGTGAAGCGCCAGTAGCGGAACTTGCCCTGGTCCTTGCCCGCCATGAACTCCGCGTCGGCGTGGGTGAGGTCGCGGCCGAGGAGCCAGCGGATCGGGCCGACGAAGGCGCCCATGCCGCCCATGAACCCGACGACCCAGCCGACCATCATCGCCCAGAACGTCGGTCCGGCCACCGCGTTGGCGAAGTTGGCGGTGGTCGCGCCGGCGGGGAATTGGATGTTCATGAGGAAGCCGAAGACCAGCGCGAGAACGACCCCGCAGACCAGGCCGGTGAAGAAGTTCAGCCGCCGCATGATGCCGCCGGGCTTGCCGTGCTGCTTGGGCTGCGGGACCTCGACCTGGTAGATCGTCGCGGTGCTCGTCGTCTCGGCGCTCACGAGGTCGACCCCCCGCCGCTCTCGCGCCTGAAGGTCTGGAACTCCTCCTGGGTGAGCACGCGGATCTGCGTCTCCATGTAGGCGTGGTGCAGGCCGCACAGCTCGGCGCAGCGCACGTTGAAGATGCCCAGCTTGTTCGGCGTCACTCCGGTCTGGGTGATCGCGCCGGGGTTGGCGTCGACCTTGACGCCGAGCTCCACGGCCCAGAAGTTGTGGATGACGTCGACGGAGGTGACGTTGAAGAGGACCGGGCGGTCCTTGGGGAGGTAGAGCACGTCCGTCGTCACCTTGTCGTACTGGGGGTACTCGAAGGTCCACACCCACTGCTGGCCGGTCACGTTGACGATGACCTCGTCGGCAGCCCGGAGCTGCCCGGTGGTGGGCTGCGAGCCGTAGGAGTCGGCGGTGATGTCCGCGAGCTCGACGAGCCCCCAGGTCACCAGGAACGCCGCCAGCAGGCTCGAGGAGACGGTCCAGGTGATGACGGCCACGGCGTTGGTGCGGATGGCCGGGTTGTCGTTGTTCGGGGGTGTCTCGCCCGGGCTGCCCTTCCACCCGAACAGGCTGTAGAGCAGGACCGCGAACACGAAGGCCGTGATGGGGATGGATACCAGCGTGAAGACGAAGATCGTCTGCTGGATGTCCTCCATCACCGTCGATGCCGGGCCACCGCTCTGGTTCATCGCGGCGAGCAGGAGCCAGCACAGCGGGAGCAGGACGAAGCCCACCACCACGGTGAGGATGAGGATGTGCCGGACGTAGCGGCGGCTCAGCCACTCGCGCAAGCGGTGCTGCGCCGGGGGGCGGTTGGACGGCGCCTCGGGCTCCTCCGAGGGGATCATGGTGTCGGCCATCAGACGACTTCAAGGGTGCCGGACATCCACCCGCGCTGCTGCATCGGGCCGCCGAACTCCTGGTAGAGGTCACCGCAGGGGAACTCGCAGTTCCACACGTAGGACCCCGGCTCACCGGTGACGAACGAGAAGGTCACCACCTTCGGGTCGTCGACGTACGGATTGGCGTTGTCGACCGCGTTGCCGCCGAGATCGGGCAGGGGGACGGAGACGAAGAGATAGGGCTGGCCGCTCTCGGGGTACTGGTGGACGGTGAATGTGTGGGCGACCTTGGTCGGGTCGATCTCCGTCACGGTCTTGCCGTTGACCGTCATGGTGCCCCCGACGGTCCCGTGGGGCTTGGCCCAGTAGTTGTTGAAGACCCGGCCGCCGCTGTCGTACTGCTTGATCGTCACCGTGATGAGGGAGTTCGCCGGCACCTGCAGCGTGGTCGACGGCCAGTAGAAGGGCCAGCCCTGGCTCGCGTACAGGGCGTTGACGCCCTCCATGGGCCCGGCGACCTGGTCGGAGCTGTTCGGGTAGACCTGCAGTTCCAGGGAGGCGGAGTTCATCTCCCCCGTGGCCGTGGACACCATGCCCGTGGGCGTGGCGACCAGGAGCGGGGGCTCGCCGCTGGTGGCGTGGGCGAAGACGGCGACGGCGGCGACGAGGCCGGCCCCGAGGAGGACCGAGACGAGCGCCACGAGCAGTCGCTTCACGCAGGTCCCTTCGCGGCGGATGCCCCGCCTTCGTGGCCGGGTCTGCGCTCAGGGTAGGGGCTGGCACGGCTCACCGGGGGCAACTCGGGCAATCGGGTCGGCGGCGGGTCGCCCTCTCCTGCGACGCTCGCGTCGTCCCCCTGGCACGGATCTGCCTATCGTGGGGTCATGAGGCCCTGGGTCCCCGGCGAGAGCGTGTGGACCCTCGACCTCTTCCTCCTCGGCAACCTCGCGCTGGCCGCTGCCCTGTACCTGTGGGGCGTGGCGCGCCTGCGGGGGCGGGGGATCGGCTGGTCGCCGTGGCGGACGCTGAGCTTCGCGCTCGGCCTGGGCCTGCTGGCGTTCGCGTACCTCGGGCCGTTCGAGACTCTCTCGCACGTCTTCTTCTGGGCGCATATGGCCCAGCACCTCACCGTGATGATGCTCGCGGCGCCGTTCATCGTGCTGTCCGCGCCCGTGGCGCTCACCGTCCTCGCCACCGGGGGCTCCACGCGCCGCGCCGTCGTGCGCGCCCTGCGCTCCCGCGTCGGCCTCTTCCTCGTCAACCCGGTGTTCACCTGGCTGCTCTTCGCCGGGATGCTCGTGATCTCGCACACCACGCCGGTCATGGAGTGGGTGCTCGGCGATCACGACGTCATGGGCTACGTCGCGCGGCCGCTCTACCTCGTCTCCGCGCTCCTCTTCTACTACCCGCTCGTCGGCGACGACATGTGCGCGCGCCGCCCGAAGCCGGCGTACCGGGTGCTCTCGCTCGGCCTCATGATGATCCCCGAGACGATGCTCGGTGCCGTGATCTTCCTGTCGCCCGTCACGCTCTACCCGACGTACGTCGCCACCGCGGCGGCGCTGGGGTACGACCCGGTGTTCGACCAGCACCTCGCCGGCGCGCTCATGTGGGCGCTCACCATGGTCATCGACTCCTTCTGGATGATGCTGGCCGCGGTGGAGTGGTGGCGCTCCGAGGAGCGGCGCACGGCCCGCGAGGAGCGCCGCGAGGCCGCGGACGCGTCGGCCGCCGTGACGGAGGCGGCGCCGTGAAGCGGGGCGTGATCGGTGGCGCAGTGATGCTGGTGGTCGCCGCCCTGCTGTCCGGGTGCGGCGGCGGCCTCTACGCCGCGACACCGGTGATGACCATCCCGCCAACGACGGGCTCCGATCCGCGCGTGGGATCGACGTACCTCGACCCGGCCGGACGGGGGGAGCCGCTCGAGCTCGCCGGGGAGACCGCCGACGGCACGCCCCTGTCAACGAACGACTCGCGCGGCCAGGTGACCGTGATCAACGCCTGGGCCTCGTGGTGCCCGCCGTGCATCGAGGAACTCCCGCTGCTGTCCCGCGCGTACGACGCCACCCGCGACGATGCCGTTGCCTTCCTCGGCCTCAACACCCTCGACGACCCCATCGCCGCTGCGGGACTGCTCGCCACGACCCCCTACCGCAGTATCGACGACCGCGAGGGCACGCTGCTCGCGTCGATCCCGGGAATACCGCCGAGCGGCCTGCCGAGCACCGTCATCCTGGACCGCGACGGGCGCATCGCCGCGACGATCATCGGGCCCCTCGGGCCCGGGCAGCTCGAGCCGCTCATCGACCGCGTCCTCGCGGAGCCCTAGGACGCCAGGCTCGTCGCGATCGCCCGGCCGAGGGAATCGCCCGACACCCACGCCGACTGGGTGCGCGGGCCGCGCGCCCACGAGTCCCCCGCCGCGCCGATCGGTCCGTCGAGGATGTGGTCCTCGTCGCGGGAGCGGATGGGTCGCGCGTACGTCCAGCGCTTCACGGTGAACCACGACGGGTCCGCTCCGGCGACGATGTGGCGCAGCGCGGCGAGCATCGCGGGGGCCGCACCCGCGGGCTCGCGCAGGTGAGCGGCGGCGAGGACGGGCGTGGAGTGCGCCACCAGCACGGGAGCGTCGTCGCCGCGCCGGCGCCCGTCATCGGCCACGAAGGTGAGGATCGCGTCGTCGTTGACGAAGACGCCGTCGAGGTCGGGCCAGGTCCGCTCGTCGTAGGCGGCGGTCAGCGCCATCACCGGCTCCCAGGTCGGGGAGGACTGCAGTGCGTCGCGCACCGCGCCGGGCGGCGCGATCGAGGACATCTGCGGGTCGGGACCGCACAGGGCCACCGCGCGGTAGGGCACGCCATCGATGCCCTCGCCGCGGAGTCGGACACCATCGTCGGTGACCTCGACCCGCTCGATGTCCGCCGGGTGGGTGACGTGCACGCGGTCCTCGGGTAGCCGCGACGCAAGGTCGACCACGAGAGAGCGCATCCCCGCGGGGGCGGCGTACCGGATCGGTCCCAGCTTCGGCCCGATGATGCCGGTGCTGTCGGCGACGTGGAAGGTGTCGGTCCACTCGCGAGCGACGCCGCGGTCGACCCAGTCCCGCACCACGGTGACGAAGGCGGGTTCGTCCGCGGTGACGTAGGAGGCACCCACATCGACGACGCGGCCGTCGCACCGCGTGCCTGTGTAGCGCATCGTCTGGGTTGCCAGTCGCCCGCCGAGGGCGCGGCCGCGATCGAGGACGTCGACGCGGAGCCCCTGGGCCGCGAGCGCGCCCGCGCAGGCGATGCCGCTGATGCCGCCGCCGACGACCGCGACGTCGGCCGAGGTCTCCGAC